>JAMNYN010000492.1 GCA_023622805.1 Pseudomonadota bacterium
CACAGCCAGGCTTCGCTGGCCAGGGCGGGGGCCTGCGGTGCGGGCGTGCCCACAGGGGCGATCCACAGCGCGCGCGGCTGTCCGGCGGCGGGGTAGAGGTGGACCAGCTGGGCCTCGCCCAGATCCTGCTTGTCCCAGGGCGCGGCCTGAGGCTGGCCGCCGGCGGTCGCGACGGCGTCGCCGATCAGGCCGTGCAGCGTGAATTCGGCCGTGGCGTCGCTGAGCTTGGCCTTGGCGCGCATCACGAACATCGACAGGCGCTTGAGCGTGGGCGCGAGCAGGTCCTGGCTGCAAACCAGCAGAATTTCGTTGGCGCTGCGCTTGAAACCGATGAAACTGGCCTGCATTCTGCCCTTGGCCGACAGAAACGCGGCCAGGCGGGCATGCTGCATGTCGAGCAATGCAAAGTCCTGCGTGAGCTGGCCATGCAGGAAACTGGCGGCGTCTTCGCCTTGCACGCGGATCACGCCAAGATGGGAAATGGGGGCTATGCCATGGAGGGACTGGGTCATGGGTGAATTATGATGCCCGGTCATTTTCATAGGGTGGAAAAGGTTGTGCGTCGAATCATCAAATGGTTGCTGTATCTGGGATTCATGGCTGTGCTGGCGGCAGGAGCTGCCGCATGGTGGCTGACCCAGCCGCTGGGCCAGAGCGCGCCGACGCTCGAACTCGAGATCGAGCCCGGCACCACGCCGCGCGGCGTGGCCCGCAATGTGGTGCAGGCCGGCGTGCATACCGATGCGCGCCTGCTGTACGCCTGGTTTCGCCTGTCGGGCAAGGACAGGTTGATCAAGGCCGGCAACTACGAGATTCCCGCAGGCACCACGCCCTACCAATTGCTGCAAAAGCTCGCGCGCGGCGAGGAGTCGCTGCGCGCCCTGACCCTGGTCGAAGGCTGGAACTGGCGCCAGGTGCGCGCTGCGCTGGCCCGCGAGGACTCTTTGCGCCAGGACAGTGCAGCGCTCAGCGATGAAGCGCTGATGGTCGCCCTGGGCAAGCCCGGCGTGGCCCCGGAAGGGCGCTTCTTCCCCGATACCTACACCTATGCCAAGGGCAGCAGCGACATGGCCGTTCTGCGCCGCGCCGTGCACGCCATGGACCGGCGCCTGGCGCAAATCTGGGCGATGCGGGCTTCCGACCTGCCGCTGCGCTCGCCCGAGGAAGCCCTGGTGCTGGCCAGCATCGTGGAGAAGGAAACCGGCCGCGGCAGCGACCGCGCGCAGATCTCCGGCGTCTTCATCAACCGCCTGCGCATTGGCATGCTGCTGCAAACCGACCCGACCGTGATCTACGGTCTGGGCGAAGCCTTCGACGGCAATCTGCGCCGCGGGCATCTGCGCGCCGACACGCCGTGGAACACTTACACCCGCCCGGGCCTGCCGCCCACACCGATTGCCATGCCTGGCAAGGCTTCCCTGATGGCCGCTGTGCAACCCGAAGCGACTAAAGCCCTGTACTTTGTTGCCAAGGGCGACGGCAGCAGCCATTTCAGCGCTTCGCTGGACGAGCACAATAGGGCGGTGAACCGTTACCAGCGCGGACGCTGAACCAGCGTCCGCCGCATTGAGGATTTGTCACCATGAGCCGTACTGGCCTGTTTATTTCTTTCGAAGGCATTGATGGCGCGGGCAAGTCCTCGCACATCAGCGAAGTGGCCGACGCGTTTCGCGCCCTGGGCCGTTGCGTGCTGCTCACGCGCGAGCCCGGCGGCACGCCGCTGGCGGAAAAGTTGCGCGCGCTGCTGCTGGCCGACGCCATGGACCCGCTGACCGAAGCCCTGCTGGCTTTCGCCGGCCGGCGCGACCACCTGGTGCAGGTGATAGAGCCGGCGCTGGCGCGCGGCGATGTGGTGCTGTGCGACCGCTTCACCGACGCCACTTTCGCCTATCAGGGCGCGGGCCGTGGCTTTGATTGCGGACCGCTGGCCGTGCTCGAGCGCATGGTGCAGACCGGCGTGGCGCCCGATCCCGTGCAACTGCGAGAGCCCGACCTGACGGTCTGGTTCGATCTGCCGCCAGAAGTCGCTGCCGAACGCCTGTCGCATGCCCGCCTGCCCGACCGTTTCGAATCCCAGCCGCTGGAGTTTTTCCGGCGCGTGGCCCAGGGCTATGCCGATCGCGCCGCGGGCGCACCGCAGCGCTTTGCGCGCATCGATGCCAACCAGGAGCGCGGCGTTGTCTGGCAGCAGCTGCAGGCCGTGCTCTTGGCCCGGGGCTGGGGCCCCAGTGCCGCGGCCGCGCACGAAGGCACGGCATGAGCACGGCGCCTGAGCGCCCGCCGGTCGCGCCCTGGATCGCCGCCCAGCGCCAGACCTTGCTGGCCCAGCGCGGCCACGCCTGGCTGCTGCAAGGGCCTTCTGGCCTGGGCCAGTACGCCCTGGGCCTGGAAATGGCCCGGGCCTGGCTGTGCGAGGCGGTCACCGACGGCCAGGCCTGCGGGCGCTGCGCCAGCTGCCACGCCATCGATGTGCGTGTCCACGCCGATCTGTGCGTGCTCATGCCCGAAACCCATATGCTGGCGCTGGGCTGGCCGCTGTCGGAAAAAGCCCAGTCCGACATCGACGACAAGAAGCGCAAGCCCAGCCGCGAAATCCGCGTCGATGCCATGCGCGACGCCGTCGAGTTCACGCAGCGCACCAGCGCCCGTGGGCGCGGCAAGGCCGTGCTGG
>JAMNYN010000395.1 GCA_023622805.1 Pseudomonadota bacterium
TCAGGCTCAGCCATTGCCTGCGACACAACTCAAGGTGGTGGGCGGCTTGAGCAACCTGAGCCTGTACAACGAGTTTGAAAAGCCGTTCTGGACGAAGACCATCCCTGCAGCGTCGGGCGGCAAGGTCACGGCCGACATCAAGGGCTTCAACGAAATGGGCCTCAAAGGCCCTGAGCTGATCCGCCTGATGAGCTCCGGCGTCATCGAATTCGGTACGTCGACGCTGGCCTACTTCGCCGCCGACAACCCCATCAACGAAGCCATCGACCTTGCCGGCCTGGCGCCCGACGTGACGACCGCCCGCGCCGTGACGGAGTCCTTCCAGCCCGCCTACGAAAAGTTCTACGGCAACTCGGGCATCAAGGTGCTGGGCATGTCCACCTACCCGGCCCAGGTGCTGTTCTGCAATGCGGAGATCAAGGATCTGACGTCCATCAAGGGCAAGAAGGTCCGCACCTCCAGCCGCACGCAGGCCGAGTTCGTGGAAGCCCTGGGCGGCTCCAGCGTGACCATGGCTTTCGGCGAAGTCGTGCCCGCGATGCAGAACAAAGTGGTCGATTGCGCCATCACCGGCTCGCTGTCCGGCTACTCGGCCAAATGGTACGAAGTGTCGACCCACCTGTACGCCCTGCCCATCAACTGGAACCAGCAGATCCACGCCGTCAACAAGAAGGCATGGGACAAGCTCAACCCCGGCGTGCAGCAGTTGATCACCACCCAGTTCAAGACCCTGGTCAACGACATCTGGGTGGCCGCGGGCAAGCAGACCCAGGAAGGCTATGACTGCAACACCGGCGCCGCTGCCTGCACGCAGCCGGTGAAGGGCAAGATGGTTCTGGTCAAGCCCACCGAAGCCGACCACGCCCTGCTCAAGAAGCTGCTGGCCGACTCCGTGCTGCCCAAGTGGGCCGCTCGCTGCAGCGCGCAATGCGTCTCCGACTTCAATGCCACCGTGGGCAAGGTCGTCGGCATGACGGCCAAGAAGTAAGCAGCTGCTCGCTGCCGGGTCAGGGATTTGGCGGCGCGTCCGCCAATTTTTAAAAGGACAGAGTCATGAACTCCGCCGCCAAAAAAACATGGGCTCCGCTGCACTATGCCAACGTACTTTCGCAGTACGCGGTGTGGGCAGCAGGCGGCCTCATCATCGCCAGCGTCTTGCTGATTTGCTTTGACGTCATCGCCCGCAAATTCTGGGGCTTCAACACCGGTGGCGCGGACGAGCTCTCGAGCTTCGCCTTCGCCATCAGCACCAGCTGGGCCCTGGCCTTTGCCACCTTGCAGCGCGCCAATGTGCGCGTGGACGTGCTCTACCAGCTGCTGCCGGTGAAAGTCGCGGCCTTGCTCGACTGGCTCTCGGTGGTGGCCCTGGGTGTGTTCATGGTCTTCCTGACCTGGTATGCCAAGGACGTGCTGTCCGCGTCCTGGATTCAAGACTCCGCCGCCAACTCGACGATGGCCACGCCTCTGTGGATTCCCCAGGGCCTGTGGTTCCTCGGTCTGCTGTGGATGTGCCTCGTGATGACGCTGATGCTGGTGCGTTCCTCCTATCTGCTGGTGACGGGTGACCTGGCCGCGCTGCAGGACCTGTGCGGCGTGCGCTCGGCGCAGGAAGAAGCCGAGGAAGAAGCCGCCAATGGCGAGCGTTTGATCCAGTCTGAACGAAAAAAGGTAGTCGCATGATCGCCACCGCATTGACCCTCCTGATGGTGCTGATCGGGCTGAGCATTCCCGTCGGCGCCGCGCTCGGTGTTCTGGGCCTGACCCTGGACCCCATGTTCTCCATGCTGCCCTTGTCGCGTGCGCTGGGCGAGATTTCCTGGAGCGCCAACAACGAATTCCTGCTGGTGGCCATTCCGCTGTTCATCATGCTCGGCGAGATCCTGCTGCGCGCCGGTCTGGCCGAGAAGATGTACCAGTCTATGAGCCTGTGGCTGTCCTGGCTGCCAGGCGGCCTGATGCACGCCAACATCGGCGCCTCGACGCTGTTCTCGGCCACGTCCGGCTCCAGCGTGGCAACGTCAGCGACCGTGGGCACGGTGGCCATTCCCCAGATCAAGAAGCATGGCTACAACGAGCCGCTGTTCCTGGGCAGTCTGGCCGCGGGCGGCACGCTGGGGATTCTGATCCCGCCCTCGATCAATCTGGTGCTCTACGGCGTGCTGACCAACTCGTCGGTGCCCAAGCTGTACCTCGCCGGCATCATTCCCGGCTTCATGCTGGCCAGCCTGTTCATTCTCACCATCATCATCGCCTGCATCATCAAGCCGCAATGGGGCGGCAAGAAGATCCACGCTTCCTGGGGCGAGCGCATGCGCAGCCTGGTGAACCTGCTGCCGCCGCTGGGCATCTTCTTCCTGGTGGTGGGCTCGATCTACGCCGGCCTGGCCACGCCCACCGAGGCCGCGGCCCTGGGCGTGTTCGGTGCCCTGGTGCTGGCGGCGTTCTACCGCCGCCTGACCTGGAGCATGCTGCGCGAAGCCATCGAAGGCACCATGCGCTCCACCGCCATGATCATGCTGATCGTGATCGCGGCCAGCTTCCTGAACTTCGTGATGTCCGCGACCGGCCTGACCAATGCCATCACCGACTTCATCGGTGGCCTGGGCCTGTCGCCTTCCATGATGCTGCTGGTGCTGGTGGTCTTCTACCTGGTGCTGGGCTGCTTCATGG
>JAMNYN010000664.1 GCA_023622805.1 Pseudomonadota bacterium
TCGCTTCGACAATCGCGACGCGGGGCTGTCCACCCACTTCGAGAGCGCGTCTAGGCCCGATTTCACAGCCATCGCCGCAGCAGTGGCTCGCGGCGAAACGCCCGATGTGCCGTATACGCTGGCCGACATGGCCGACGATGTGGTGGGCTTGCTCGACGCGTTGAATATCCAGCAGGCCCACGTGGTGGGCAGATCCATGGGCGGCATGATTGCGCAACTGTTGGCGAGCGAACATGCCGAACGCGTGCTTTCGCTGGTCTCCATCATGTCGAGCACGGGCAACCCTGCGCTGCCGCCAACCAGCCCGGCGGTGATGGCGGCGATGACTGCGCCCGCGCCCCATCCATGGCAAGACCAAGACGGCTATCTCGCCCATTGCGTGGCATTTTCACAAGCGATTGCCGGGCCAGGCCATGCGTTCGACGCGTCCGCTCAACGTGCGCAAGCCTTGGCCGAACTCCAGCGCGCCTACCAGCCCGCAGGGTTTTGGCGCCAGCTCGCGGCCATCGCAGCCACCGGCGACTTGAGGGCTCGGCTGGTGCGCATCACGGCGCCAACGCTGGTGGTGCATGGGGCAGACGACCCACTCATTCCCCCGGAAGCCGGCCAGGACACGGCGGCGAACATCCAGGGCGCCCAACTGCTGATGGTCGAGGGCATGGGTCACGATCTTGCGCCCCCGCTGTTTGGACGGCTGGCCGCAGCCATCGCCGACAACGCACGCCGCATGGCGGGATAGCGCCCTGACACGCTCCCATAGGGCTTGCGCCCATTCTCAGGAGATCACAGCGGGCACAAAAAAAGCCATGGAACTCGGTTGAGCTCCATGGCTTGGCCAGGCTTGGCGACGACTTACTTCACGCCGTCAGGCAGCGCGTAGGCGATCACATAGTCACCGCGGTCGGGCGACTGGCGGGCGCCGCCGGCGGAGATCACGACATACTGCTTGCCCGTCTTGGGCGACTTGTACGTCATGGGACCGCCCTGGCTGCCCACGGGCAGACGGGCTTTCCAGACTTCCTTGCCGGTGGCTGCATCCCAGGCGCGCAGGTAATAGTCCTGGGTGCCCGCGAAGAACACCAGACCGCCCTGGGTGGCCAGCGTGCCGCCCAAGGTGGGCAGGCCGACCGGCATGGGCAGGCCCATCTTGAAGCCCAGCGGCCCCGTGTCCTGGACTGTGCCCACGGGCACCTGCCAGGCCACCTGCTGGGTCTTCATGTCGATGGCCGTGAGCGTGCCGAAAGGCGGCTTCTGGCAAGGAATGCCCATGGGCGACATGAAGCGGTTCTTGACCACCGCATAAGGCGTGCCACCCAGCGGCACCTGGCCCATGCCGGTGTTGGGCGCTTCACCGCCATCGGACAGCGCGGCGTCGCGCTTTTGCGGCACCATCTTGACCCACAGACCCAGACGCATGTCGTTCACGAAGATCAGGTTGTTGGTCGGGTCGGCCGAAATGCCGCCCCAGTTCATGCCGCCCAGCGAGCCGGGAAAGCTCAGCGAGACATCGGTATCCGGCACGGTGAACATGCCGTCGTAGCGCATGGACTTGAACTGGATGCGGCACATCAGCTGATCGAACGGCGTGGCGCCCCACATGTCGGCTTCGGTCAGGGTCTGCGTGCCGATCTGCGGCATGCCCACGGACAGCTTCTGCGTCTCGGGGTAGTACTCGTTCGGGATGTGACCGGGCTTCATCGCCACTTCCTCGACCTTTGTCAGCGGCGCACCGCTTTGGCGGTCCAGCACGAAGATCTGGCCGGCCTTGGTGCCCACGACCAGCGCGGGCGTGGTCTGGCCGTTCTTGCCGGGGAAATCGATCAGCGTCGGCGCCATGGGGATGTCGAAGTCCCACAGGTCGTTGCGCACGGTCTGGTAGACCCATTTTTCCTTGCCGCTGGCCGCATCCAGCGCCAGTATGGAAGCGCCATATTTGCGATCCGCCGCGCTGCGGGTGGCGCCGTACAAGTCCACCGAAGCCGAGCCCATGGGCAGATACACCGTGTTGGAGCTGGCGTCGTAGGTCGTGCCGGCCCAGACATTCGCCGAGGAGCGGGTGTAGGTTTGACCGGGTTGGAGGATTTCGTTGGGGGTATTGGAGCCCGCGTCGAAGGCCCAGCGCTGCGCGCCGGTGATGACGTCAAAGCCGCGGATCACGCCACCGGGCATGTCGACCTGCACGTTGTCGGCCACGCGGCCGCCGACCACCACGGTGGTGCCGGCCACGGTGGGCGCGGACGTCAGCGTGTAGTAGGCCGGGTTGGGCACGGCGCCAATGCCTTGCTTGAGATCGACCACACCGCCCTGGCCGAAGCCGCTGCACAGCTGGCCGTTGTCGGCATCGATGGCAAACAGGCGCGCGTCGATGGAGTTCATCAGGATGCGGCGCTTGCAAGCGGCATCCGCGGGCAGCGACACCTGTTGCACCGGCGTCGAGCCGGGCACCGTGGGCTGGGCCAATGCCGCCTCGGCGTCGAAATACGCCAGGCCGCGGCAACGCTCCCAGACGCCGCCCACATGGGCGTTCACGTCCTGGCGCCACAGTTGCTTGCCGGTGTCGGCATCGATGGCGATCACGTTGTTGCTGGGGGTGCACAAGAACACCTTGTCGCCCACTTGCAGCGGCGTCAGCTGGTCTTCGGCGCCCGCGCCCGTGGATTGGGGCGTGTC
>JAMNYN010000109.1 GCA_023622805.1 Pseudomonadota bacterium
ACCGAGCCCTCCTTGCCACCCGGCCTGGACCTCGATCTGGACCTGGACCTGCCCGGCGGCCTGGCCGACCACTCGAGCGCAGCGACTGCGCCGCAAAGCCTGCCAGAGCACTCGCCCAACGATATCGATTTCGAAGCCATAGAGCCCACCTGGAAGCTGCCGGCCTCCACGGACGCCGAGGCAGAGGCCGAACCCGTCGCGCCAGAAGCACTGGCTGCGGATTTTCCGGCGATCTCCCCCGAGCTGCCTGAACTGGCCGACGACACCAGCGCGGCACAAGTCCGCCAGGATACGCCCGAGGCCCCCGAGGACGCCCCCGCCCAGCCTCCCGCGGCCGATGCCCCATGGTCGGGCCAGGCCATGGAGTTCAGCCTGGACAGCGATGTCGCGCCGGCGCCAGTCGCACCCGCCGAGCCCGCCGCCCCGGCGCCCGAAGTGGCACCCGTAGCAGCGCCCGCCCCGGCCCCCGCAGCGGCCCCCGCAGCGGCGCCCGCTTTTGATTCCCTGGAGTTCGACCTGGGCAGCCTGTCGCTGGACCTGGGCGATACTCCGCCCGCCTCGCTGTCGCAAAGCAGCCAGGCCGCCGCCGAGGATCCACTGGCCACCAAGCTGGCACTGGCCCAGGAATTTGCCGCCATCGGCGACAGCGAAGGTGCTCGCACCCTGATAGAGGAAGTGGTCGAAGAAGCCCACGGTGAACTCAAAGCCCGCGCCCAGCGCCTGCTCTCTGAAATAGATTGATGTTTTTTTTGATGACAAGCCCGGCGCCGCGCGCGTCCGGCAAGGAGCTGCCATGCGCGTAGCCCTGGGAGTGAGTTACAACGGCCAGCGCTACAACGGCTGGCAAAGCCAGACGTCCGGCAACACGGTACAAGACCATCTCGAAGCGGCCCTGGGCCGCTTTGCCACGCAGCCGGTGCCCACCGTGTGCGCGGGCCGCACCGACGCCGGCGTGCACGGCATCATGCAGGTGGCGCATTTCGACACGGAGCTGTCGCGTACGCCGTTTTCCTGGGTGCGCGGCACCAACACCTACCTGCCGGCCGACATCGCCGTGCAATGGGCCCACGTCGTTCCCACGGACTTCCACGCGCGCTTTTGCGCCACGGCGCGCCGCTATGCCTATGTGCTGCTGCAGTCCCCCGTGCGCCCCAGCGTCGAAGCCGGCCGCGTGGGCTGGGTGTTCCATGAGCTCGACGGCGAGGCCATGCAGGCCGCCGCGCGGCAACTGCTGGGCGAGCATGACTTCTCGTCCTTTCGGGCCTCGTCCTGCCAGGCCAAGAGCCCGGTCAAGACCATGCATCGCATTGACATCTCGCGCCGCGCGTCGGCCGCCACGGGCGCACTGGACGGCCTGCACGGCCTGGGCCGCCCGGGCGAGCCGCCGATGCAGACCTGCTACTGGCATTTCGAATTCGAAGGCAGCGCTTTCCTGCACCACATGGTGCGCAACATCATGGGCTGTCTGATCGCCATCGGCCAGGGCAAGCAGCCCGTGGACTGGATGCAGACCGTGCTGGACGCGCGCTCGCGCGATGCCGCCGCGCCGACTTTTTCCCCTGACGGCTTGTATTTCCTGGGCCCGGTCTACGATGCGGTGTGGGGTCTTCCCACGCGTGCCGCTGCGTATGATTGGCTGCCATGAACCCGATTTTTGCAAAACCGCTGCGTACCCGCATCAAGATCTGCGGCCTGACCCGTGAAGAAGACGTGGACCAGGCCGTGGCCGCCGGGGCCGATGCCATCGGCTTTGTGCTGTACGCGCCCAGCCCGCGCGCGGTGAGCCTGGCGCGCGCCGCGCAGCTGGCGCGCCGCCTGCCGCCGTTCGTCACGCCCGTGCTGCTGTTCGTCAACGAGACCGCACAACGCATCCAGGAGGCCTGCGCGGCCATCCCCGGTGCCTGCCTGCAATTCCACGGCGATGAGTCGCCCGAGCAATGCCTGCAGGCCAGTGGCGGCACGCGCGCTTTCCTGCGCGCCGCACGGATTCCCCTTGGCGACGCCGCAGCCAGCTTCGACCTCGTAGAATATGCACAGCGTTACTCTCACGCCCAAGCCATTTTGCTCGATGCCCATGTGGACGGCTATGGCGGCGGCGGCAAGGCATTCAATTGGTCACTCCTACCACCAAGCGTCGACTCTCACCTCGTTTTGTCTGGTGGACTCACGCCTGCAAACGTAGCCGATGGCATCGAACAGCTGCGCCCGCGTTGCAAGACGCTGGCCGTTGATGTCAGCTCTGGCGTAGAGGCCACGGGCCCCGACGGCCGACCCATCAAAGGCGTCAAGGACGCCGACAAGATTCACCGCTTCGTTGCCGCTGTGCGTGCGGCCGATGCCCAAACCTTTGAGAATTTGTAATGTTTGACTATCAGCACCCGGACGCCTCCGGGCATTTCGGCCGCTATGGCGGCAGCTTTGCCAGCGAAACCCTGACCCACGCACTGACCGAGTTGCGCGAAGCCTACGCGCGCTACCAGCACGATCCCGAATTCGTCGCCGAATTCGAGTCCGAGCTGAACCACTACGTGGGTCGTCCTTCGCCCGTCTACCATGCGGCTCGCATGAGCCGTGAAATGGGCGGCGCGCAGATCTACCTCAAGCGCGAAGACCTGAACCACACCGGCGCGCACAAGATCAACAACGTCATCGGCCAGGCCATGCTCGCC
>JAMNYN010000308.1 GCA_023622805.1 Pseudomonadota bacterium
GGATCAGCACCTATTGGAATCGGGACAACGCAGTGCTCATCTTGTCCCTGGTGTGGTCGGTCTATGTGGTGGTGGTCGGCACCTGGATTCTGATGCAGCGCCGCGCCCCCGTGGCCACGCTCAGCTGGCTGCTGGCCATGGCCGCCATTCCCGTCGGCGGACTGGCCATTTACTATTTTCTGGGGCCGCAGCGCCTCAAACGCCAGCGCATCAAGCGGCTGCGCAGCCGCAAGACTTCGCGCGTGCGCACCAGCGCGGCACGCTTGCGCGACCGCATTCCGGCCGCGCCCGAGCGCCTGCACCAGGTGGCCAGGCTGGTGAGTCGCACGGCGGACTTTCCCGTGAGCAGCGCCGAGCGCATGGACCTGCTGGTCGGCGGTGCCAGCACCTACGACAGCATTCTCGCCGCCGTGCGCCAGGCGCGCCACCATGTGCACCTCGAGTACTACATCTTCGAGCCCGACCAGACCGGCAGCGCCTTGATGCAGGCGCTGGTGGAGCGCGCGCAGGCCGGCGTGAAAGTGCGCATGCTGGTGGATTCGCTGGGCTCCAAGAAGCTCACCCGCAAGTTCTATGGGCCGCTGGTCGAGGCCGGCGGCGAGTTCGCCTTCTTCCATCCGACCAAGATAGGCCGGCGCCTGCGGCCGGTGATCAACTTTCGCACCCACCGCAAGATCCTGGTCTGCGATGGGCGCGTGGCCTTTACCGGCGGCGTCAACATCACCGACGAAGAAGACAAGCGAGTGATGGCCGGCGCCTACCACGACGTGCACCTGCGGCTCGAAGGCCCGGTGGTCAACTGGCTGCAGACGGTGTTCCTCGAGGACTGGGCCTACGCGCTGGAGCGCGAGCACCAGGCCGAGCCGCCGGGGCTGGACGAGCTGCTGCCCGACATGGCCGAAGGGGCCTATGCGGTGCAGGTCATGAGCTCCGGCCCTGACAACCGGCTGGCGGCCATCCACCGCACCTATGTCGCGGCCATCAACGCGGCCAGCGACCGAGTCTGGTTGACCACACCCTATTTTGTGCCCACGGAGGCGGCCATGGCGGCGCTGACCAATGCCGCGCTGCGCGGCGTGGACGTGCAGCTGCTGGTGCCGGAAAAATCCGACTCCTTCATCGTCACCGCCGCTGCGCGCTCCTATTTCGACGAGCTGATCGCCTGTGGTGCCAAAGTGCACGAATACCACGCGCGCATGCTGCACTCCAAGACGCTGGTGGTGGATGACAACATCGCCATCATCGGTACGGCCAATTTCGACAACCGCAGCTTTTTCCTCAATTACGAAGTCTGCGCCATCGCCTACGGACCCAAGCTCAACGGCGACCTGGCGCAGCAGTTCATGCAGGATTTGCGCAACGCGCGCCAGGTTCCCTACGGACGCAAACAGCGCTTTTTCCCCCGGCTGGTGGATTCTGTGGCGCGCCTGTGCTCGCCGCTGCTGTAATGGAACCCCCCCTGAGCGGCTTACGCCGCTTCCCCCTCTCACCCTTCGGTGGAGGGGGACGGCACCCTCGCGGCGCGACGGCGCTTGCTCGGTGCCCCTGGCTTGGGATGCGCCAGTGTCATGGGCTGCGAGCGGCGCAGGCACTCTGGGTAACTGACGTGTCCAGGTGCTTAATTGCGGGCATACTTCGGGCATGGCTGAAACCACGTTCTACTGGCACGACTACGAAACTTTCGGTGCCCAACCCCGCTATGACCGACCTGCCCAGTTCGCTGGCATCCGCACGGACATGGAACTCAATGAAATCGGCGAGCCGCTGGCGCTGTACTGCCAGCCGTCCCACGACTACCTGCCGGACCCGCAATCCTGTCTGATCACCGGCATCACGCCGCAGCAGTGCGTGGCCCAGGGCGTGCCCGAGCATGAATTCGCCGCGCGCATCGAAGAGGAAATGGCCAGCCCCGGCACCGTCGGTGTGGGCTACAACACCATCCGCTTCGATGACGAGATCACGCGCTTCATGTTCTGGCGCAACCTCATGGACCCGTACGCGCGCGAATGGCAAAACGGCTGCGGCCGCTGGGACCTGCTCGACGTGGCCCGCATGGTCTATGCGCTGCGCCCCGAGGGCATAGTCTGGCCCCGTAAGGAAGACGGCACGGTCAGCTTCAAGCTCGAAGACCTGGCCCGCGCCAACGGCCTGGCGCACGAGCAGGCCCATGATGCCGTCAGCGACGTGCGCGCCACCATCGCCCTGGCGCGCTTGATCCGCAAGCACCAGCCACGGCTGTTCGACTTTGCGTTCAGCCTGCACAAGAAAGACCGCGTGCTCCAGGAGCTGGGCCTGCCGGCCGTGGCCGCCCACGCCAAGCCCTTTCTGCACGTCGCGGGCATGTTCGGCGCGG
Organism: Pseudomonadota bacterium; assembly: GCA_023622805.1. Classification (GTDB taxonomy): domain Bacteria; phylum Pseudomonadota; class Gammaproteobacteria; order Burkholderiales; family Burkholderiaceae_C; genus Comamonas; species Comamonas bellezanensis. Next base: position 2,354 of record JAMNYN010000308.1, read on the forward strand.
CACGCGGCTGCATTGCCGTGATGTGGCCGTTGGCCACGCACCCGACGAACAAGAACGAAATCCTGGCCTGGGACCTGTCCGCGGACCCGTCCGAGCTGGCTACGCTCAATGCCGAGACCTTGCGCCTGCGCATGTTCACGCGATCGGCCGATCTGCCCGAAGGCGTGACGCGCCTGCCGATCAAGAGCATCCACATCAACAAGTCGCCGATGGTGGTCGGCAGCCTCAAGACCCTGAGTCCGGCCATGGCCGAGCAATGGGGCATAGACATGGCGCAGTGCCTCGAGCACGCTGCCGTGGCGCGCGACCTGCC
>JAMNYN010000397.1 GCA_023622805.1 Pseudomonadota bacterium
CGTCAGCCATTGGTGCATCTTGTCGGACGCACCCCGGCAGGCTTTCAACTGAGCATGCACGTCGTCGGGCAGCAGGCCGCCATACACCCACTTGTCGGTGATGGCGCCGTACAGCGCGGGAGTGCCACCAGCGTGGCCGGTGTAGATGGTGCCGGTGATGCGCGCCAAAGCGCGGTAGTAGGCAGGCGAAAAGCGCAGCTCCCACGCGCCAGGCTCTTGGCGCAGCAGCAGTGGCAGCAGGTTGGCGCTGCCCTCTGCACGGATACCGTTGCGGATGATCGCGTCGATCTGCAGGTCGCACCAGACGCCAAAGTCCTCAGAAAGCCAGCGGGCGAAAGCCACGGCCATCTTGGGGTGAAGCCATGTGCCTGCACGGCCGCGCGCTGTCTCCGTGCTCACAAGTTTGCAGCGGGATTTTCCCTGTTCAAAACCAAGAGCTCTCCCCAGTGCCTCGATATAGCGCTCCGTGGTCGGCAAACGCAGCCACTCGTGCGCCTTTTGCCCGAAGCGCTTGGCGCCCTCGGTTGCGTTGAACCAGCCTTCAAGGTTGAAGCTGTAGGGCTGCTGGCCAAACTCGAATTTGAGAATTCTGGAAGGATTGGTGCGCTGTTCGATCATTACGCCACTCCTTCGCTCGTCAGGCGCTCAACAATCCAGGCCTCACCGGCGGTGGTGAAAAGCGGCTGCGAATAGCCCTGTTCGGTTTGTTTCAGCAGGCCATAGCCCTTATCGATCACCCACTGCTTGAAAACGCGGGCGCGCTTCACGTTCAAGGAATAGACGTCCAGTTCGTCCAGGCGCTTGTTCAGCTTGATGGCGGACATGCCCAGCTTCTGCCCTATCTGAGATGCGGTCATCAGGCAGGTGCGCTCGACCACCTTGTCGTAGAAGTTGACCTTGGGCGCTGCCAGCGCCAGCGCGGCTTCAGCCTTGATGCGGGCTTGCTCCGACTCGAGCGCCTGTTGCAGCACTTCAAGCTTGCTGAGCTCTCGAATTTCGGACTTGGGGCGGAAATATCGGGCGACCAGTTGGCGCTGGACCTGCCAAGCCAGATCATCCGTGAAGGACTTCACAAGCATGAGGTAGCCAGACTCAGCCAGCAGGATCACGTCGTTACGGCGAAGTGCGTCTGGAATCGCTCCGGGGCTGTTCCGACGAATTTCGTCGGCACCAGCCCTGAAGTAATCCTCACCTTCGACCAGGCGATGTTTGTTCTCGCGGAAGTTGCGGCCTGCCGTCCCCTCCGCACGGCCATGCACTTGGTCAACCTGCGTCAGCGTCACAACGCGGTGCCCGCTGCGCTCGATCACCACCAGTTCGGTGTCATTGATCTTCATGAGTTTCAACTGGGTCATTTCAAGCCACCTCCTCAGCGATTTCCAGAAATGCGCCCTGCTGCTGCTCAAGCTGCGAGGCCTGCTCGGCCGCCTTGACATTAGCCCAGGCGCGCGCCGCGGCCTCGGTGATGGCACTGCTTCGCGCTGGCGCCAACGCAAGACGGATGGTAGGATTGGCACCGTTACTAGGGGTGCCCTGTTCTGCTTTTGCGGGATGGGGCATTTTCATTAGTCGCCCCCCTCTTCCATCCGCGGCAGATTCGCCATCCCCAGCTCCAGCACATTGACCACCTGCACCGCAAAGCCGCCGGCGGCACGGTCCGCATTCTCAAGCTTCATGAGAGCGCACAGGTTGGCGTGAAGCACGCGGAACGCTTCGGCCTGGGGGCAGCCGCGTAGCTGGTAAAGCTCGTGCACCAGATCAGCCCCCAACTTCGCGCCGGCATATTCCGCGGCGAACCCCGGATCTTCTGCCTCCATCATGGCGATGCCCAAGCTCTGCAGCTCGTGGGGGCTCATGGCCAGGGAAACGGATTTGCCCGAGTCATCGGTGGCGATCAGCGCGCTGCCGTCAAAGGTCAACTTCGCGCCGCGGGCGTGGGTGTAAAGGGTGTCGCTCATGCCGACACCCCCAGCAGGCGACGGATGCCAGCCACAGGCCATCCCAATCGGCCAGCAACGCGGATGGGACGCAGACCATCGGGGAAGGTTTCAGCGCAGGCCCAACTACGCAGGGTTTGAGGCTGCCGCAGCAGGTAGTGCGCGGCCTGCTCTGTCGGCACCGTGGGGCGATTGACCTGATCCAGCGGCGGAAATTTCTGGTGATCAGATGCAGCGCGACGGCGGCTGTCTGCGCTGTGTTGGGTTGTGGTGGGGGGCATCGCTTTGCATTCCGAAAAGTTGGTATGCCCCGATGGTTTTCGGCCAACCATCCTCCCCCGCAACCCTCCCCCTGTACCCCAAATAGGGGTACACCCCATGGGGGTAGTCAGCAGCCGTCAGCAATATCGCCAGTCGCGCGCATACGTTCCCAGGCTTTTTCGAAAACCCTCGTCCCCGTGAATGAGGGGTCACCCGCAAGAGCTTTCCGAGCCGCAGCCTTAGCACCGGCTCTGCCAGGCGCGGGGACGGGCAAAGCCTTCGGGTCATGCCCTGCCCCCCTCAACGCCTCCAGGATCTTGGCATCCTGTGCCAGGCCACGCTGCAACGGTTGAGCAGACACTTCGCTGGTGCCGTCTGCCACGGGCGCGGGCGGAACGGCCTGAGCTGAAAGAGGTGCACCAGCATCAGCATCGGTTTTTCCAAATGGAAAGTCTGGAAAGCA
>JAMNYN010000336.1 GCA_023622805.1 Pseudomonadota bacterium
AAGCAGATCGTCGGCGTTGAGCCTTCCACAAGTGGCTCGGCGCGAGCCCCCGCATGGCGAGTTTGATCTGCATCAAGCGAGGCAGGAGGAAAGGCGTACAGCATGAGGCTTTCGCCACTTCAGGAGATCGTCATGTCGATCAACGATGACTCGCCCAGCTTGTCGCCATTTTCCGCGGGCTCCCTTCAATCGCAGCCGGATTGGCAGGGTGTGATGGGCAAGAGCCTGATGCTTGCGTATCTATACCAGTGGGAGTGGCTCGCCGCGTGGCAACGCACGCTCGGCGCCACACAGCGTGAGTACATGGATCAATGGATTTGCCGTTTTGGGGGCGGGGTGCCGCTGGATGGCTAGGTCCGCGGATGATGCTCTGAGAGAGGCCTGTGCCATCGGACGGTAGCTCCCGATGGAGCGCAAGCGCGCGCCCGCCAGCCGCCGGCAACCGAGCGTTCACCAACGGCCTATCAATGGACGACGAGTCCCTCGAAAGCCCCTGGCGCGCGCCGATGCCATGGCCTGGAGCATCTTCGCGCTGAATCAGAGGGCTTCGGTGGACAACAGGGTCGGCCGGACCACCGCGCGGGAGTCTTGCGCGCTCTGCACCGCGGTGCCGAACGCTTGCAGCCTGGCCGCACAACTCCCATCCTCGACCTCCCGGGCCGTGACGGCCGTGGTCATGATGGGCGCACGGCCCAGTATGTCGGCGATTTCTGCCGCCGCGTTGGGCCCACCACGCCCGCCCATGACCGAGACCACCGCGACGTGCGGCAATCGTGCGCGTTCGAGGGTGACGAAGCTGCGCATGGGACCGGCCAGTCGAAGTGCCCAGATCGGGGACACCAGCACCACGGTATCAAAGTCACTTGGCGGGGGGCCATCGTACCGGATGGGCGGACGACGGTGCAGGAAGGAGTCGAGCAGGCAACGCCAGCTGCCCCACGCACCGCTGCGTGGGGCAGTCTCCTCGATCGAGGCGAGGGTCCAGTTGTGTTGACTGCACATCAGTCTCGCAGCGCCGAGGGATGTGCCTGTGTAGGAATAAACGACCACCAATACGTTCTTGCTCATGAAGGTCTTCTCCTTTGAAAAGGAACTTCAATCTACCCCGCGTTTCCTCGGCGGGCCTTGACGTTGCGCAAGGGGCGGCCCTAGAGCCCAGCCCGTGCGGACTTCAGTGGAGCCAGTTCGGGCTTGGGCAGTTCGTCGGCCAGGTTCAGCATGGCCCTTTGCACGCTCAAGTTCCGCAGCCAGGCCACTCGCACACTCACCTCATCGAGCCAGACGCCGCCACACCCGGCAGCCTGCTCTCCTGATTCGAGACTTCATGCCATGGTCAGCCACGCGCTTGCCATGTCCTGGACATGAACCATGGCGTCCAGGGCTTGCCAGGATCCTGCGTGGGACCTGCGGTTTTTGACGCTTGTCAAAGGCTTGCACGATCAACATGCCTATGGTTGTTTCATTCAATGCGGAGAACCCACCATGACCTCAAGTTCGTCATTCATTGCATGTGCGCTCATCTTGCTGGCAGGTGCTTCACATGCAGAGTCCGACACCACCCGTTCAACTTCCCAGCTGGCGGCTGCCGCAACACCGACAGACAGATCAAAGCCCGCGGATGCGGGCCGACTGCGCACGGCCGACATCTCGGCCCAAAGGATGGCCGAGCATGCCGAGGCAGTTGCCGAGCGCGGGCAGGCGGCCATCGGTGACTGGTCCCAACGTACCACGCAGCTGATTGTGCGGCTTGCGCACAAGGCAGACGAGGCTGCTCGCGAAGCGGCAAGCCGCTGGAAGGTGGAGGCCGAGGCCGCGCGCGGCGAAGCGCGAGAAGAAATTCTGCGCGCGCAACAGGAAGTTGCGAACGCGGCCGTTGCCACCGGCGAGGCCTTGGAGCGGGCGAAGGAGATGGCCCAAACCGATGTACAAAAGGGCAAGGAGGCAGCTGAAAAATCTGCTGTCGCTGCACGTGAGGCATTCGACAAGGCCGAGAGAGCCACGGGTGTGGCCGCCAAGGCCGCCAGGGACGCCGCAAACAAGGCGCTCAAGCGAACACATGGGGGCTAGAACACTCGTTGGCACGGGTCTGAGCTGCGTGCCGGACTGAAGCGCCAGCTCCCATGATTCCATGCCATATCGGAGAGGATCTCATGACGCACGATGACAATGCCAACGGACACCGTTTGGCCCCCCAGGCCATCAGTGTGGACGTACTCCGGGAAAGATATCTCCAACCCGGTGAGTACCGCGCCGAGGATATCTTCCGGCGGGTGGCTCGCGCGCTGGCGTCTGTGGAGCCCGTGGTGCAGCAGGCTCGGCACGAAGCGCTGTTTCTCCATAACCTGCGCGTCGGAGCCATTGGCGCAGGCCGCATCATGCATGCGGCTGGAACCGCGCTGCAGGCCACGCTGATCAACTGTTTCGTGCAACCGGTGGGCGACTCCATTCAAGGCGTGGATGAAGAGGGCTACCCAGGCATTTACGAGGCGTTGCGCGAGGCCGTCGAGACCATGCGCAGTGGCGGAGGCGTGGGCTATGACTTCTCGCGCATCCGGCCCCGCGGCGCACGGGTGCATTCGTGCGAGTCGGTGGCCTCGGGGCCTTGTCGCTTCATGAATGTGTTCGACGAGTCGTGTTCGGCATTGGCCAGCACAG
>JAMNYN010000424.1 GCA_023622805.1 Pseudomonadota bacterium
GGGCTTCAGCGCGCAGTGCTTCGCGGCGCTGTCCACGCTGGAGGGCGAGCTGGGCGCGGCGGCCATCGTGCGTGCGCACCGCGCCGCGGGCACGGTGCAGGCGCTACCGCTGGATGACAGCGGCATCGTGACCGACATCGACACCCTGGCCGACCTGTCGCGCGCCCAAGCCCTGCTCGCCGCAGGCCCGACGTGACAAGGAGCGCCCCGCATGGAAAGCCTGGATCTGCGCGTACTGCGCACGGCCCGCGACTGGCGCGCAGCGGGGGATGGCGTGCTGCTGGTCACGGTGGCGACCACCTGGGGCTCCTCGCCCCGCCCTGCGGGCTCCATGATGGTGCTGCACGCGGACGGGCGCTGCGCGGGCTCGGTCTCCGGCGGCTGTGTCGAGGACGATCTGATGGCCCGCTACACCCGTGCCCACGGCGCTGCGGGCGTTGCGCAGTCCGCACCCCAGGTCGTGCGCTACGGCGTGAGCGCCGACGAAGCCCACCGCTTCGGCCTGCCCTGCGGCGGCACGCTGCAACTGCTGCTGGAGTTCAACCCGGACCTGGCCGCGCTGCAGGCCCTGGTGGTGCAACTGGAAGCCGGGCAACTGGTACGGCGCAGCGTGGATTGCGCCAGCGGCGCAGTCACGCTGCACAGCATGCACGCGCCCGCGCCTTTGCACTTCGACGGCGCCACCCTGGCCTGCACCCTGGGGCCGCAGTACCGGATGCTGCTGATCGGCGCCGGCGCACTGGCCGAATACGTCGCCACCATGGCCTTGTTCAACGACTTTGCGGTGACGGTCTGCGACCCGCGCAGCGAATACCTGGCCACCTGGTCCGTGGCGGGCGTGCAGACCAGCACCGAAATGCCCGATGACGCGGTGCACAGCCTGCATCCCGATGCGCGCACCTGCATCGTGGCCCTGAGCCACGACCCCAAGCTCGATGACCTGGCGCTGCTGGAGGCGCTGCACAGCCCCGCCTTCTATGTGGGCGCCATAGGCTCGCGCCGCAACACCGACAACCGCAGGCAGCGGCTGATCGCGCATTTCGATGCCACCGAGGCCTCGCTCGCGCGCCTGCACGCGCCCGTCGGCCTCTACATCGCCAGCAAGACGCCGGCCGAAATCGCCGTCAGCGTGATGGCCGAAATCCTGGCCGTCAAGAACGGCGTGCGCCTGCCCGGCGCGCACGGCAAGGCGCAGCAGGAAAATACGTTCTAGGCCCGGCGCGACAACAGCAAGCCCGCGGCCGCGCCCGCCAGCAAGCCCGCGCATCCGCGGTTGAACATGCGTCTGGCCCGGGGCTTGCCCAGCAGGGCTTGCATGTGCACGCCCATATAGGCGTACAGCGCAATCGCCAGGCACTCCAGCAGCAAGAACAATGCGCCCAACAGCGTGAACTGGGCTGCCGCAGGCAGTTGGGCATTGACGAACTGCGGCAAAAAGGCAGTGAAGATCAGAATCGCCTTGGGGTTGCCCGCCGCCACGAGAAACTCCTGCCGGGCCAGTTCCAGGCGGCTCTTGCATGGGGCGGCCTCGGGCGCTTCGCCGTCGCCAGCCACCGGCGCGCGCCAAAGATTGACCGCCAGACACAGCAGATAGGCCGCGCCGGCGAACTTGATCAGCGAAAACACGGTTTCGGACGCCTGCAGCACCACGGCCAGCCCCGCCGAAGCCAGCGCCAGCATGCCGACAAACGCCAGCAGACGCCCCATGGCGCCAGCGCAGGCATGGCGAAAGCCATAGCGCGCCGCATTGCTGACCGACAACAGGTTGTTGGGGCCGGGCGCCATGTTGAGCGCAAAACAGGCGGGCACAAAGAGCAGCAGGGTGGAGGTGTCCATGGGTGGGGAAAATTCTACCTGCCTGCTACCGGGCACGGGCAGTGCCGCCCTGTTCGCCACGGTACAGTGCGATGCATTGAATTGAGGGCCCCAAGAATGCGCATTCACATCACCGGCGCGGCCGGATCCGGCACCTCCACGCTGGGCAAGGCCCTCGCGGCGCAGCTGGGCGCGCGCTTTCAGTAAGGCGATGACCTCTTCTGGCTGCCTTCCGACCCGCCCTATCAGACCGTGCGCCCGGTGGAGGAACGCCGCGCCCTGCTCCTGGCCCAGCTCCAGCGCAGTCCCCGACTGGTGCTGTCAGGCTCGATCAACGCCTGGGGGGCCGAAGTCGAAGAGGGCTTTGACCAAATGCGCGGCAAGCCTCGTCCAAGTCAGTTAGCTGCGTAGCAGCTTGAAGGCAAAGCCGCCTGATTTGGGCGGGGAAGGATAGCGCTTGCCCGCCCATGCGGGCATAGGTACTCAATGGGGTGTTTGTTGTTGCTCGATGCATCGGCGAATCACGTCAATGGGTACGCCTCCACGCGAGGCGGCAAAGTACGACAGCGACCACAACATGTTCTTCCAGTACCTGTTGGCAATATCCGGACGCTCCTTGCGCAGCAGTCGGCTGGATACACCCTTGAGGCTGTTTACCAAGTTCGACACGGCAACCTTGGGCGGGTAGTTCACCAACAGGGGCACATGATCGTCCTCGCCGTCCATTTCGACCAGCTGCGCCTCAAAGTCTTTGCATACGTTGGCGAAGTGCAAACGCAGCTTCTGGATGGCATCAGCATCAAACACATGTCGCCTGCATGTTGTTACAAAGACCCG
>JAMNYN010000516.1 GCA_023622805.1 Pseudomonadota bacterium
ACGTGTGCTCTTCCGATCTCCACTGGGGCGCGTAGGTGAATGTTGCGCAGTCGGCGACCAGCTGCGACAGCCGCAGTTCTCCCACCAGCACCGGCTGGGCTGGATTCACCAGGGCCCAGACATACAACTGGTCCTGGGGGACATAGGAACGCGGGGTGACGGCCGTCATGGCGTGGGCCCCTTGGCCAGCAATGCGGCCAGGCCGGCGGCGGTCGCTGCACCAGCTGGGCCGCGTGGGCTGGGTTTCGCCTCGGCGGCTCGGACCGCGCGCTGCTGACCGCGCACTTTGCTCACTTCGCGCTCCAGCGCCGCATGGTCGTTGAGCGGGGCGATCAGCTCGGCCAAGCCCTGGGCCTGGTTGATCAGCCACAGGCACATGACATAAGAGGCCATGGCCACCGACGGGTCGCCGCGCTCTATGCGGGCCATGGTCGGCTGTGAGACGCCGAGCTTCTTCGCCCATTGCGCCTGCGTTTCACCGCGGCGCTTGCGCGCAATGACAATGTTCTGCGCGAGCTGCTCAATGGCTTGCAGCACGGCCTGGGGGTAGTCGGCGGGGGACGTGTTCTGGCGTGGCATTCATAGATGTTAGTGGTTTGCGTTAATTTTGCAAATCAATGAATAAAAATTGACTTGATCCAGGGCGCAGGCTGCTGTCTTGCGTCGCTCACAAGTGCCTTGGGTAGTCCTTCATTTATTTATAGATGTGCAAATATTTGAAATTCAAGAAACTCTATGAATTGAAGTGGCGTTCCTCGCCAGGGGGCAAAGAGCCGAGGTGCGGTGGCATAGGCGGCCCGCCGGCCCCGGCGACATTGCGGCGCTGCTTTCCGGGCCGCATTCCACAGGTATTCTCGCCAGGGTGAACTGAAAGAAAAGCCATGCTTGTCAACGCAGATTTTTCGCGCCGCGCCAGCGTCGCACCCCATGAATATGAATGGGTGGCCTCGCCCCAAGGCGGGGTCGAACGGGTGATGCTGGATCGGCTGGGGGGCGAGAACGCCCACGCCACCAGCATCGTGCGCTATGCCCACGATTCGTATTTTCCCCAGCATTCGCATCCCGGGGGCGAGGAAGTCCTGGTCCTGGCCGGTACATTCTCCGAAGGGGCTGGGGACTTCCCGGCGGGCTGGTATCTGCGCAATCCACCGGGCTCGTCCCATCAGCCGTCCAGTCAGGAGGGCGCGCTGATCTTCGTCAAGCTGTGGCAGATGCGGCCGGCTGAGAGCCGTCACGTGCGCATCGACACCCGCGACCCGGCCGCCTGGCGCCGCGAAGCGGGGCGGGAGGTCTGCCCGCTGTTCTCGGACGGTGTCGAGCAGGTCAGCCTGCAGCGCCTGGCAGCGGGGGAAAGCCTGCTCGCCGGTCGCCAGGGCGGCGCCGAACTGCTGGTGCTGGACGGAACCCTCGTCGCCGCGGACCAGACCTGGGCGCGCGGCAGCTGGCTGCGCCTGCCCGCGGGCGACGGTCTGCAGATCCACGCGGGCGCCGAGGGCGCCAGCGTCTACCTCAAGACCGGCCACCTGGCCCGGTGGTCGGTGCCGGACTAGGGCGGGCCAGGGGAGACTAGGCCAGCGTGCGCAGCGTGGGCTCGCGGTCCCAGAAGCGCTGCTGGGCACCCTGCACAAACTGCTTGACGTCTTCGGGCGCGAACACGCCGGCGTCTGGCGTGACACCGGCGGCGGCCAGGATCAGGTGCGTGCCCTTGCAGGCGGCGATGGCCTTGAGGTGGCCGAAAGCATCGCGGAACCAGTCCTGGGCGGCCGCTTCCTTGGCAAGGCGTTCGCCGCAGGCCAAGGGCAAGACAGAGGCCACGGCATCGAATTGCGCGGACGGTGAGCCCGCCAACTGGCCGTCGGCTGCCAGGTGCGTGCCGTCGCTGAGGGTCGCGCCGCCGATTTTCGGGGCAATGATCTTGACCGTGGCTTTGGCGGCGGTGAGCGCCTTGCGCAAGGCCGCAATCGATTCGGCATTGGAGCCTTCATCCACCAGAATCGCCACGCAGCGTCCCTGTAGCGTGGGCTTCATGCGGTCGATGATGCGCGTGGCGGGGCTCAGCGCCAGGTCCTGCACGGGCACGGCCGGCTGGGCGGGCGCGGGCAGCGGGCTCAGCCCCAGGCCGTCGGCCACGCGTTGGCCCAGGCCCGGGTCTATCACCAGCAGGTGGCCCACCACGGCAGAGCGCACGTGCGCGGTCTGCACCTTGGACAGCTCGAACACCAGCGCGCTGGCGATATGGGCCTGCTCCACGGCGCTTTGGCTGCGGTAGAACATGCGCGCCTGGCTGTAATGGTCGGCAAAGCTTTCGGGGCGGATCCGGCCCTTGCTGCCTTGCTGGGCCGGCTCGCCAAAGTGCGCAAAGCCCTTGGCCTGGGAAGCACGCGGGCTGTCGGGCTGCAGGCTTGATGGCTCATAGGCCACGCGGCCCTTGGGCACCTGCATTTGCATGTGGCCGTCGCGCTGCTGGTGGGCGAACGGGCATTGGGGCGCGTTGATCGGCAGCTGCGTGAAATTGGGCCCGCCCAGGCGCGACAACTGGGTGTCGAGGTAGGAGAACAGCCGGCCCTGCAGCAGCGGGTCGTTGGAGAAATCAATGCCCGGCGGCACATTGGCCGGACAGAACGCCACCTGCTCGGTCTCTGCAAAG
>JAMNYN010000076.1 GCA_023622805.1 Pseudomonadota bacterium
CACGCCCTCGACGCGCAGCCCGTAGCCCTCCACGCCTTTTGCTGCCAGGTACTGGTGCTGGGCCACCGGCAGCGCTGCTTCCCAGCGCGCGATCGCCACAGCCTGGGCCTGCTGTCGACGCAACTGTGCGTCGGCGTCACGTTGGCGCCTGGCTTCCTGCACGCGCTGGCGCATGGTGTCGCGCTCAGCCTGGGTCAGCGTGCTTTCAGCCTTGCTGCACCACGTCTCCGTCAGGCCGGTGCGCCAGCAGCCAAAGACACCGGTGGCCAGGCCATCGTCGTGCAGCACATACCAGCCGGCCGTGTCGCTTGTCTTGCCCGTGGTGCTGAAGCGGTGCATCAGGCCATCTGCAACGACGTTTTTCGGCGGTACCAGGCCCGCATTCTTGATTGCGAGCGCAAATTGATCATTCGGCATGGCGCCCCCCACTGATGATGCTTTGCATCTCGGCTGTTGTTTGGCCATGGTCGCCATCCAGCACCAACATGATCAAGTTGTTCAGGTCGCAGATGCGCAGCACCAGCGCGCGCAGAAACATGTAATCGGGTTCGGTGGGCAGATTGCCGTTCAGATGCCGCGCCAGGGACTCGACCTCATAGGAACACTGCAATGCGGCCTCCAGGCGCTCGGCCTGTTGCTCGGGGGTGAAGACTTCATTTGTCATAGCAAGCCTCCTCCTGCACAAATTCGACCGCACCCACCAGAACATCGAACTGATTTTTCACAGACTCAAGCTGGCGGAAGTAATAGGAATTGGGGCGACTGAAGACGCGCACGCTCAAATTTATTGCAGCCGCGGCCTTGAACCATTCGTCATCAAAGCGTGCGCGAACTGTCGGCAGGTCGGCGCGCAAACGTTTGATGTGAGCCAGGGCCAGATCCACGCCCCAGACCACATCCACGTCACCGTCGTCCCACTCCTTGTCATCGATGCGTATAAGCACAAGCTGCTCCATCGAGTTCTGGACGAAGGCCAAGGCGGCCGCCATGGTCTGCTGCCAAGTGGGCAAAGCGATGGAATCAGCCTGTTTCGGGCACGTCTTGGCCTGCTTCCTAGGGGTAGCGCTCATGCGGCACCGCCGTTCTTGATGACTTCCAGCATGTCGGTGTGGCTGACATCCGCGAAATCGGCAGCTTCGGAAGCCACAAAGCTCCCCATTTCGGCCAGGCGCTTGGCTCGCAGCCCCACACCTGGGTCATCGGCAATGCAGGAAAACAGGTGCTCCAACCAGGTAAAGCGCTCCTGTCCCACCCGAATGGGCGCAATCACATCCTCGGGAAACTTCATGCCAAAAGTGCTACTGCAGTCCATTGGCGCCGTTTTTTGGCAAGGCTTCGCCTGCACTGCCACGCGGGCAGCGTTGTTTTTGTTGGTCATGGCTTAGACCTCCGTGGCTGGTTGGTTGGTGGTGCGGGCGGTGGCGTGGCGGCCTTGGTGGTGCCACAGCTCAGGGGGAGTAGCCGCCAGCCAGCGGCGCACAATCTCGCGGCCGACCATCTCTGCAAGGTTGCAGGCCTGCGCATTGCCAAATTCTGCGGGGTTGGCCTGGGCGATGTGCCAGAGCTGGGCCAGGTAGCTATCGGCGTAGCTGGACAAGTTGTCCGTATCGATCTTGAAGGTGATGCTTGCAGTGCTCATGGCTCAGCCCTCCTGGCCGGGTTCTGTGGGGTTCAGCACATCGCGCGCATCGGCGCAGGCAAGCAGCTCGGCTGCAATTGCTCGGGCCTGCTCGGTCGTGAAGCGAATGAAGCTGCTATGCCCGTCATCCGCGACAGACAGGTCGATGCGGTCCCGCTGCATATCGGCGCTGATGAACACGCTGCGCTGCTCGGTCAGGGTCGCCTGAGAGTCGCGCGCCAGGGTGCTGGAGTCGGTGTAGTGGGTGAATTTGATGCTTGCCATGGATCAGCCCTCCAGCGCCAGCGACAGGCCGCGCAGAGCGGCCAGGGCTTGGATGGCCTTGCGGCGGGCGGCAGCGGTGTTTGCCTCGGGCTGGCGCAGGTAGAACACGGCCATGTTCAGCGCGTTGTGTGCGTCGGCGTGCAGTTGGATGGGGTCGAGGGTGCCCGTGATGGACGCGGGCTCAGATTTGAGTCCGTTGAAAGAGGTAGAGGCAGCGCGGCGGCTGGCCTGCTGGGTGACAGCGGTCATGGACTGGATTCCTACAGGAGAATCGAAGCAACCCACCGTCAGCGGTTTCAAACGCATAAGGTGGACGGGATGTTGAAACCATGCCTGTAGGCACGTAGCCTGCCTTGCGGACAGACTCATCCCGCCCGTAACCATGAGAGACGATGCGGCAAAGCGCATCAGTCCCAAGAATTTGGACGTGACAAAACCTCGCTTTTCGGTGGAGGTCAGTACCGCTACAGGTTTGGTGGTTTCAAACACCGGGCCTTTCGGCTTGCCGTAATTTTGCCACGAAGCGCGGCAAATGGGGAAAGTGTTTTTGCGCATCGCGTTCCCCTTATGCAGCTTTCGGGTAGATAAACCCGAGCTGGCCCCGGCGCCCAGACAGCAACATCATGCGAGCCTCGAAGTCGCGCATGTCGGTCGACGTGTTGGCGATGCTGCGCACCAGGTCGATCTGCTTGTCCAGCAGTTCCTGGCCGCCATCCGTCAGCCATTGGTGCATCTT
>JAMNYN010000374.1 GCA_023622805.1 Pseudomonadota bacterium
ACAGCAAAGGCGCCAGCCTGGCCAAGGGCATAGGCAATCTGCTCGACGACATGCGCCAGGGCCATATGTCGATGACCGACGAAAGCCTGTTCGAAGTCGGTGTGAATCTGGCGACCACCGAAGGCGCCGTGGTGTTCGAGAACGCCTTGTTCCAGCTGATCGAATACAAGCCCCTGACGGCCAAGGTCTGGGAGCGCCCGCTGCTGATGGTGCCGCCCTGCATCAACAAGTTCTACATCCTCGACATGCAGGCCGAGAGCTCGCTGATCCGCCATGCAATAGCCCAGGGCCAGCGCACTTTTGTGGTCAGCTGGCGCAATCCCGACGCCTCGCTGGCCCAGTCGACCTGGGATGAGTACATCCAGGACGCAGTGATCACCGCCATCGACACCGTGCGCCAGATCACCCAGGCCGAGCAGATCAACACCCTGGGTTTTTGCGTCGGCGGCACCATGCTGATGACGGCGCTGGCCGTGCTGGCCGCGCGTGGCGACTCGTCCGTGGCCAGCGCCACTTTGCTGACCACGCTGCTGGACTTCAGCGACACCGGCATTCTCGATGTCTTCATCGACGAGTCCATGGTGCGACTGCGTGAAATGCAAATGGGCCGTGGCGGCCTGCTCAAAGGGACGGAACTGTCGTCGACCTTCAGCTTCCTGCGCCCCAATGAGCTGGTCTGGAACTACGTCGTGGCCAATTACCTGCAAGGCGAGACGCCGCCGCCGTTCGACCTGCTGTACTGGAACAACGATTCGACCAATCTGCCCGGGCCGTTCTACGCCTGGTATCTGCGCAACCTCTATCTGGAAAACCGGCTGGTGCAGCCGGGCGGACTCAAGGTCTGCGGCGCCAGTCTCGACCTGGGCCAGGTGGACCTGCCCGTATACGTCTACGGTTCGCGAGAAGACCATATCGTGCCCATCCAGGCCGCCTATGCCTCGACCCAGAAGCTGGGCGACGTGCGCTTCGTGATGGGGGCCTCGGGCCATATCGCCGGAGTCATCAACCCCCCGGCCAAGAAGCGCCGCAGCCACTGGATCCGCGAAGACGGCGCACTGCCGGCCAGCCATGATGCCTGGCTCGCCGGTGCCAGCGAGCACGCGGGCAGTTGGTGGGACGACTGGTCGCAATGGCTGGCGCAGCATGGCGGCAAGCAGGTGGCGGCGCCCAAGCGCTATGGACGGGGCAGCGCCTTCCAGGCCATTGAAGCGGCGCCTGGCCGTTATGTTCTGCAAAAAGCGGCATAAATCGTTGACAATGTTGCGGTGCAATATGTGTAGCATGTGGCGGTCAGTGGCCCCGCGTTGACGGGCCCGATCGCCGAAATCAGAGTCATTAAAGGACCGTCATGGAAGACATCGTCATCGTTTCTGCTGTTCGTACGCCGGTAGGCAAATTTGGCGGCGCGCTCGCCAAAGTGCCTGCGACCGACCTGGGTGCCCTGGTCATCCGCGAAGCCCTGGCCCGAGCCCAGGTGCCGCTGGACCAGGTGGGGGAAGTCATCATGGGCCAGGTGCTGACGGCTGGCGTGGGCCAGAACCCCGCACGCCAGGCCATGATGAAGGCCGGTGTGGCCAAGGAAACGCCTGCACTGACCATCAACGCGGTCTGCGGCTCCGGCCTCAAGGCCGTGATGCTGGCGGCCCAGGCCGTGGCCACAGGGGACAGCGAAATCGTGGTCGCCGGCGGCCAGGAGAACATGAGCCTGTCGCCCCACGTGCTCAACGGCTCGCGCGACGGCCAGCGGATGGGCGACTGGAAAATGACCGACACCATGATCGTCGACGGGCTGTGGGACGTCTACAACCAGTACCACATGGGCATCACCGCCGAGAACGTGGCCAAGGAAAACGGCATCAGCCGAGAAATGCAGGACGCGTTGGCGCTGGCCAGCCAGCAAAAAGCGGCGGCTGCGCAAGACGCCGGCAAGTTTGTCGCGGAAATCGTGCCCGTGGCGATTCCTCAGCGCAAGGGCGAGCCGCTGCAGTTCGCGGCCGACGAGTACATCAACCGCAAGACCAGCGCAGAAGCGCTGGGCGGATTGCGTCCGGCTTTCGACAAGGCCGGCTCGGTCACGGCCGGCAATGCTTCGGGTCTGAACGACGGCGCGGCGGCCGTGGTGGTGATGTCCGCAAGCAAGGCCAAGGCCCTGGGCCTGACGCCGCTGGCGCGCATCGTCTCCTACGCCACGTCGGGACTGGACCCGGCCACCATGGGCATGGGCCCGGTGTTTGCCAGCCGCAAGGCCCTGGCCCGTGCCGGCTGGAGCGCGCAGGACGTGGATTTGTTCGAGCTCAACGAAGCGTTCGCGGCCCAGGCCTGCGCGGTGAACCAGGTGCTGGACATCGATCCGGCCAAAGTCAATGTCAACGGCGGCGCGATTGCCCTGGGCCACCCCATCGGGGCGTCAGGTTGCCGTGTGCTGGTGACGCTGCTGCATGAAATGCAGCGCCGCGGCGCCAGCAAGGGCCTGGCCGGTCTGTGCATTGGCGGCGGCATGGGTGTGGCCATGGCGCTGGAACGGGTCTGAGAAAGCAGGAATTCAAGAGCTTGAAGGACTGCGCCGCGCTCGGTGGGCCCCGATTTTTTCAATATATCGGTAGTTACCTCCGCAGTGCTGCAGCCGATCTTCGAT
>JAMNYN010000588.1 GCA_023622805.1 Pseudomonadota bacterium
AGAGCGCGCCCAGCGCCAGCTCGACCGATTGGCGCCCGGCATGGACCGACGGCAGGAATACCTGCTCGATGACGGCCACGCCCCCGCCTTCATGGATCTTCGTGCTCAGGCTCTCGTTGTGCAGGTACAGGTAGCGCGTGAGCGTATCCATCGCCTGGCGCAGCGTCGGCTCGTCACGGGCCAGCATGCCGACGATGCCGAACGATGACAGCCGGCGCGTCACCGACAGGCGCAGCCCGAAAGCCTGTTCGCCCGAGCGTTCGCCCGACAGCTCCATCAGCCGCATGACACTGGCCGCGGGAATGCGCAGTTCCGTGTTGTCAAAGCAGGAGCGAGGCAGGCCCACGGCCGCCAGCATGTCCAGCGGCTCCAGGCCGACGCTGGTCGCCAGGTCGGCGTAGTGGGCCAGGCTGGCGCTGCGCATCAATGCAGTCATAGAGGTTTTCCCTTGGTGTCCCAAAAGGATAAACCACCGTCCCAAAACGTCAAGCACCAACGCGCCCACCTGCCTACATTGCGACTCAGGAACCGCGCTTTTGCACACCGCGCGGTACTCCTGGCGCAGCGGCCCCGACGCCGCCCGCGCCAGGCCCCGTACTGTTTGATCTGAAAGCCCACCGCATGAACTTCCTCGACGGCCACCTGTTCCCTGAGAACCAGCAACCCCTGATCATCACCGCAGCCCCCTACGCGCCGTCGTGGATGCCCGGCGACTTTCCCGGCGAAATCGCCGTCACCATGGAAGAGCAGATCCAGAAAGCCGTGGACTGCTACAACGCCGGCGCCCAGGTCCTGCACCTGCATGTGCGCGAACTCGACGGCCGCGGCAGCAAGCGCCTGTCCAAGTTCAATGAACTGATCGCCGGCGTGCGCGCCCGCGTGCCCGAGATGATCATCCAGGTCGGCGGCTCCATCAGCTTTGCCCCAGAAACCGACGGCGCCGCCGCCAAGTGGCTCAGCGACGACACCCGCCACATGCTGGCCGAGCTGGACCCCAAGCCCGACCAGGTGACGGTGACCATCAACACCTCGCAGATGAACATCCTCGAGCAGTTCGATGCGCGCGACATCGCCGGCACGTCCATGGAAGACCCGGCCGTGTTCAACGCCTACAAGGAAATGACCGTGCCCGCGCAGCCGGGCTGGGCCGAGGAGCACATCCGCCGCCTGAGCGCCGCCGGCATACAGAGCGCTTTCCAGTGCTACAACATCAATAGCTTCGAGTCCGTGGAGCGGCTGATCCGCCGCGGCGTCTACAAGGGCCCGCTGGTCATGAACTGGGTGGCCATCGGCGGCGGCATGGACGCCCCGAGCATCTACAGCCTGGCCAACTTCGTGCGTGCCGTGCCCGACGGCGCCGTGCTCACCGTCGAAAGCTCGGTGCTGAACGTGCTGCCCATCAACATGATGGGCATCGCCATGGGCCTGCACGTGCGTTGCGGCACGGAAGACAACCTCTGGAACCAGACGCGCACCAAGAAGATGGGCACCGTCGAGCAGATCGAGCAGCTGGTGCAGATCGCCAAGCTGTGCAGCCGCCCGATTGCCACGCCTGCCCAGGCGCGTGAGATCAGCCAGATCGGCGTGTTCTACGAAACCACGGAAGAAACGCTGGAGAAGAACGGCTTTGCGCCCAACCGCAATGGCGGCCAGCAAGGCTATCTGCGCAAGGCCGCCTGAGGCCTCCTCCGGCAGCGGACCGCAACGCCACCGGTCCGCTGGCTCCGAATGATTTCCTTCACCGCCACCGCAACATGACCTCTTCCGCTTTCTTGCTCACGCGCCGGACATGCCTTATGGCACTGCTGTCGGCCCTGCCTGCGTCCCAGGTGCTGGCGCAAAGTACCTGGCCCCGCCGCCCCATACGGCTGATTGTTCCGGCCCCGGCCGGCGGTGCGTCCGACATGATTGCGCGCACCATCGCGGAAAGCCTGCGCAAAAGCACGGGCCAGACCGTGATCGTGGAAAACAAGCCCGGTGCGGGCGGCATTCTCGCGGTCGAAACCATGATGCAGGCCGCGCGCGACGGCTACACCCTGGTGCTGTCGCCCAACTCCCTGGCGACCGAGAACCCCTACACCTACAAATTCCGCTTTTCGCCGTTCAAGGACCTGGCCCCGGTGGCCGAAGTCGCCAGCGTGGCACTGGTGCTGGTTGCCGATCCCCGCCTGCCCCTGCGCAACATCGCCGAGATGACGCAGTATGTGAAAGCCCACCCGGGCAAGACCGCTTACGCCTCCTACAGCCCGGGAACGATTTCTCACCTCAAGGGCATACAGTTCAACCAGGCCGCGGGCCTGGACATGGAGCATGCAGGCTACAAGGGCTCGCCCCCGGCCTTGCAGGATCTGATGGGCGGCCAGGTGCAGTTCATGTTCGACGGCTTGGGCACCTCGCTGCCCTTGATCCAGGCCGGCAAGCTGCGCGCACTGGCCGTCACCTCGTCCCAGCGCTCCCCGCTGCTGCCCGACGTACCCACCTTGGCGGAATCCGGCTACCCCACCCTCAGCCAGACCATGGGCACCACCATCTGGTCTACGCCCGACGTCCCGCAGGAAAACCGCAACCTGCTGCGCCAGGAACTGCTCAAGGCCATCGCTACGCAGACGGTCAAGAGCCAGCTCGCGGTCC
>JAMNYN010000168.1 GCA_023622805.1 Pseudomonadota bacterium
CACCAGTGCCGCCTGGCTATCCACCTGCTGACTGGCAATCGAGTCCTGCGCCAGCAAGGCCTGGTAACGCTGCAGATCCAACTGCGCATTCTTGAGCTGCGCCTGGTCCCGCTGCAGCGCGCCCTGCACCTGGCCGAAGGCCGCCTGAAAGCTGCGCGGGTCGATCTCCGCCAGCAACTGGCCGGCCTTGACCTCGTCACCTTCCTTGAAATGCAGTTTTTGCAATTCGCCCGACACCTTGGCTCGCACCACGGCCGTGGCCCGTGCATTCATGGTGCCGATGGCACTGACCAGCACGCGCATGTCGCGCCGGTCCACCAGGTCCACCGAGACCGGCTGCGCGGCCCCGCCAGCGGCTGGCCCCGAGCGCCCTCCCCGGCCAGGCGTCTGCGCCGACGTCGCGGGAGCGGTCTCCGCCTGGCGGTGCTTCTGCCACCACCATAGCCCCGCCACCAGCAGCAACGCTGCAACCACCAACGCCAGCCACGCCACAGACACCCGTCCGCGCACGCTTTGCGGGAAATGCATAGACCACTCCAAACGACAACTAGCGCCATGCTAGCGCTGTGCCATGGCTTTGTTGCAAACTTTACGTCATTTGACTCCCGGCGCCAGCCGTTCAGCGCATCACCAGGCCACCATCCACCAGCAGCACCTGCCCCGTCATGAAGCCGCTGAGCTCCGAAGCCAGGAACAGCACCGGCCCGGCCACGTCCTCGGGCCGGGCCAGGCGCCGCAGCGGCGTGGCAGCGATCAGCGATTCACGGAACGACTCCTTCGTGCCCTGCGTGCCCTGCGTGGGGTAGACCAGGCCCGGCGCCACGCAGTTGACGCGTATGCCCACGGGCCCCAGCTCGCTGGCCAGATTGCGGCTAAAGGCCACCAGCGCGGACTTGGCCGTGGTGTAGTCGTGATAGGGCACGACCGGGTGCTCCACCAGATTGCTGACGATGTTGACGATGCTGCCGCGTGCGCGCTGGCGCATCTGCGGCAGCACGGCGCGGCAGACATTGAAGGCCGCGCCCACGGCGCCGTCGAACTGGGCCTGGTAGTCGCTCCACTGGAGCGCGTCGAATGGGCTGCGGCGCTCGGGATCGAAAGCGTAGGGCCGAAAAGCGTTGTTGACCACGATGTCGACGGCCCCGGCTTCGCGCGCAATGCCATCGACCATGGCCTGCACCGCGGGCTGCGAGCCCACGTCGGCCTTGACGGCCCAGGCATCGCCGCCGGCAGCCTCGCAGGCCGCCACGGTCTGAGCCGCGGCCGCATCGTTGGACAGGTGGTTGATGGCCACCGTCGCGCCCTGGCGCGCGAACGCGATGGCGATGGCCGCGCCAATGCCGCGGCTCGCGCCAGTGACCAGCACCACCTTGCCGCGCAGCCCCATTGCCGGATCCTGCACCATCTCAGGCTCCTGGAATCAGGCTGGTGTCCACCACATCGGACATCTTGAGCTGCCTTTGCACCAGACCCAGCGCACGGTAGGCGTCAGCGCCCTTTTGCAGCGCCGCGAGATCGAAGCTGCCGAGCCGCGGTGCGGCACCCTTGGCCTGCGCCGTGGGCAGCGACGACGCATTGCGCAGGCGGATCACGTCCAGATTGATCTCGCGGTTCGTGCCGTCGATCGCGTACTTGCGGGCCAGCTGCGCGGCCTCGTCGGGGTTGGCGATCATCCAGGCCGCGCTGTCGCGGTAGCCCTGCAAAAATGCCTTGAGCAAATCCTTCTTCTCGCGCAGCACCTGCTCGCGCACCACGAACATGTCGCTGGAAATGTTCAGGTGGTCGCGCACCTGCATCACATTGACTTCGCCAATGCCCTTGCGCAGGCCCACGGCCAGCCCGGTGTCGGTCGCGGCCGTGGCATCGACCTGGCCTTGCATCAGCGGCGCGAAGTTGAGCAGACCGGTGACGACGATCTGCACGTCCGACTCCTTGAGGCCAGCCTGGTGCAGCATCACCAGCAGGTTCTGGCGCGTGCCGCTCGACAGGCTGTAGACGCCGATCTTCTTGCCCTTGAGGTCGGCGGGTTTCTGGATTCCCGAGGACTTGAGCGACACCACGTTGAACACGTTCTGCGGATAGATGTCGTAGATGGCGACCAGCTTCTCGCCCTTGTCCAGCGCCATGAAGAAGGAGCCGGGATCGGTGAAGGCGACATCGCCCTGGCCGCTGAGGATGTTGCGAATCGCGTCGCCGCCGCCCGCGCCCGGCAGGTAGGCCAGCTCCACGCCCTGGGCCTTGAAGAAGCCCTTGTCGGGTTCGGCGAGGATGTTGGTGATCTCGCTGATGGGCTTGCTCCAGCCCGCCAGGCGGATCTTGCCCTGGACAGTGGCGGCGCCGGCCGTGCCCACGAGGGCCAGGCCGGTGAGGCCTCCCAGCAGGCTGCGGCGGGAAATGAACGAAGACGGGTGGTGGATTGCAGTCATGGCGATCAAGGGTTGGCGCGCGAGCGCGCGCTGGGCGAAGTGGGGAAAGCGTGGGCGCGCAGCAGTCGGCGCTCCAGCACGATGCAGGCCTGGTACAGCAGCAGGCCGATGGCCGCGATGATGACCAGCGCCGCAAACATCAAGGTGGTATCCATCATTCCCTGGGCGGCAATCACCACGGCGCCCAGACCCTGGCTCGCGCCC
>JAMNYN010000264.1 GCA_023622805.1 Pseudomonadota bacterium
AAGCCAAGGCCGCGCTGCAGGCGCTGGAAACCCTGTCCCACCGCACCGAGCGCCTGCTGCAGCTGTCGCGCGCCGAAGCCGGCGACACCGCGCGCTTCGCGCCCGTGGACCTGGTGCAGCTGGCCGGCACGCTGGCCCAGGAGTTCTGGCAGCAGCCGCGTGCCCTCAAGCGCCTGGATTGGATAGCGCCGGAAGGCCATGAGCCGGTATGGGTGCTGGGCGACATCGACAGCCTGGCCATCGCCCTGCGCAATCTGCTGGACAACGCCTTGACGCATACCCAGGCCGCGGTGGCACTCAGCGTCGAACGCTGGCCCCAGCCCGCCCTGGTGGTGCGCGACCACGGGCCGGGCGTGCCGACCGCGCAGTTGCCCCACATCCTGGAGCGCCATGTGCGCGCCGACAGCCAGCGCCTGGGCTACGGCCTGGGCATGTCCATCGTCGGCTCGATCGTGCAGAAGCATGGCGCCACGCTGGAGCTGCGCTCGCCGCTGGAAGACGGCAGCCAGGGGCTGGAAGTGCGGCTGAAATTCGCCGGCCTGGCGGCCCCGGCCGCTGGCTGAAAGCTCCCTGGGAAGCGCCGCAGCCATTTTTAGCGGCTAAAGTTTCGCGGCCCAAATGCTCTGCAATTGCGCCAGGGCCGCTTTCAGGCCCGCGAAATGGGTTTCGCTGCCATAGGCGATCGCCGTCAGGCTGTGGGCCAGCATCAGATTGAGCGACAGGCCGAAATTCTCCACGGCGCATTGCGCATCAAACAGCCGGCCATGCGGGCTGGCCTGCAGCCGCTCGGCAATCGTGGCCGCCGTGGGGCAGTAGCCCACGACGGGCTTGCCCCGTGCCAAGGCATAGGAGACTTCCCACACTGTTCCGCTGTCGGGCTCGAATCCCCGGAAATCCCGCAGATTGGCGACCACCGCATCGGCACGGTCTATGAGCGCGCGATTGGCCTGGTAAATGGCCAGGGACTGGCCTTGTGGCGTGGCGGGAATTTCCGCATCCAGCGGGAACAGGCCCTCTAAACCCTGTTCGGCGCAGACGGCCTGCATGCGCCGTCCATGCTGGCGTGCCTCGGGATAGAAAACTTCCGGCCCGGCGAGATAAACACTTTTCAACATGAACTCCTTGTCCTGAAGTCGGCCCTGCGTGGCGTGCAGTCAGTCCGCCGCGGCAGTCACCTCCTGGGCCTGGGTCAGCGCGCCCGGCAGCACCGCAAGACCAAAGGTATCCGACAGCGTCGGCAGAAATGCCTGCGCTGCATTTTGCCCATCCACGGGCTGGGCATCGCCATTTTCCTGGCCCATGGCATGGAAGGCCGGCAATTTCTGCAAGCTCTGCAAAAACGCCTCCAGTTCGGTGGTGACCGCGCCTGTCCCCGCATGGGCGCCCAGGACCAGATGGATGAAATCTTCCGCGGCCAGGGTCTGCGCCGCATCGCTGGACTGCTGCCAGAACACCTCCAGGTGATCGACCAGGGACTTCCCGTCCACCGCCTGCAGCAAGGACGTCAAGGTGGCGCTGGCATCGCCCGTGCCCCCCAGATTCGCGGTCTCGGCCATTTTCTTGCCCGCCAGGTCTTGGGAATAGCGGTCGAAGTCATGCGTTCGCGTGGCGCCGGCAGCGTTGGTCAGGCGCACCGCCTTGGCAACATGCACGGAACTGCCAGCGCCGGAAGAACGGGACACACTGCGCGTCTCGATGGCACCCATGGAGCCCGCGGCGTTGCGAAATTCCGAAGTAAAGGTGGACGCGGTGAAAGAGCCACTCCCCGCGCCCGGAACGCCGGAGCCACTGGCAGGGCCGGAGCCGGTGACGGGCGTGGACACATCGGACTCGCCGCCACACCCCGTCAGCAGGAGCATCGCGGCCAGCATGGCCCCCACAAACGCCTGGCGCTGGTCCAAAGGGTTTTTTTCGGCTGTGCGGTTGATCATCATGATTTGGCAAACAAGGTATGGAATGGAAAGAGGACTGCGCCTGGGTGAGCTGCTCTGCAAGCACGCATATAGACTAAGTAACAGAAGAAGTCGATAGGTTCCAGCTATCGCCAAGATACAAGTGCAGGCAGCAGCCCGGCCGGGCACTCAGGACAGCTTGAGCAGCACCACGCCCGCCACGATCAGCGCGATGCCCATACAGCCCGCGCGGCCCAGGGCCTGGCGGAAGAAAACCCAGCCCGCGGCCGCGGTCAGCACAATCCCCATGCCGCCCCACAGCGCATAGGCGATCGACAGATCGATGCCTTGGACCGCCTGGGACAGCGCCGCAAAGGAAGCCAGAATGCACAGGATGCCCAGCGCACCCCAGGTTTTTTTACGCCAGCCCTGCGAGGACTTGATGAAGATGTTGGCGGCGACTTCCAGCAGGACGGCAAGCGCCATGTAGGCATAGTGAACAAAGAGTGCGTTTTGCATGGTTTACTCCTGCGCCGCCCGGCCGCCGGTGTTGACCAGCACCACGCCGGCGATCAGCACGGCCAGGCCCAACAGCTTCATGGGCCCTATGCTTTCACCGAAAAAGCGGTAGCCGATGAAGGCCACGGCGCCCAGGCCCAGCGTTTCCCAGGTGGCATAGCTGACGGCCATGGGAATCTGCTCCATCGCGGTCGCCAGCAGGAAAAAGGACAGGCCGACCATGGCGTACATGAACAGCAGTGCCCCCCAGGAGCCATGCTGCGCGTCCAGCTTCATGGCCGTGACGCCGACAATCTCGGCAGCCACGGCTGCGAGCAGAAAAAACCAAGGGCGTAACGCCATAAAAATCCTTGAAGAGCCATGGCTTTGCACGGCGATGCATGCATTCTCCAATGCTCTTCATTGATTGAAAAAGTTTACATCCATCTGTTTTTTAGATAGTGTGACGCCATGCAATGGACTTTGGACCAACTTCGCCAGTTCGTACTGACCGCCGACAGCGGCTCTTTCAGCGAGGCCGCGCGCCGCCTGGGCAAGGCCCAGTCCGCCGTCAGCACCGCCATCGCCCTGCTGGAGGCCGACCTGGGCCTGGCGCTTTTCGACCGCTCGCGGCGCAATGCGCAACTGACCGATGCGGGGGCGCTGCTGCTGCTCGAAGCGCGCGAGCTGCTGCGCCAGGCCCAGTCGCTGGACCAGCGCGCCCAGTCGCTGAGCGCGGGCGACGAAGCCAAGCTGTCCCTGGCGCTCGACGAGGCGCTGCCGTACACCGCCGTCAACGCACTGATACGGGAGATCGCCCAGCGCTTTCCCAACCTGGAGCTGACGCGGCTCAATGGCACGGCCACCGAAGTGACCGACTATGTCGACCAGGAACGCGCCCAGATGGCCATCCACTTCGTGCGCGGAACAATTTCCGCGCGCTTCGACCAGCGCCACATAGGCACCGTGCCCCAGGGCCTGTTCGCGCCCAGCGGCCACCCGCTGACCCGCCTGCACAGCGTGCAGCGCAAGGACCTGGTGCAATACCGCCAGCTCATACTGCACGCCGAAGAGGTGCATGAAACCGCCTACAGCCCCCAGGTCTGGCGTTCGGACAGCTTCTACAGCCTGGCCGAAATGGTCGCCGACGATCTGGGCTGGGCCATCTTGCCGGTCAACATCGCCACCGACGACACGTACCGCAAGCCACTGCAGCAGCTCGACTGCCCTTCGCTGGCCTTGCCCCAGCTGTCGGTGCGCATGCTGTGGTGCCAGGGCTGGCAACCGAGTCGGCCGGCCGACTGGATCCAGGCCCGCTTCACCGAACTGCTGCGCCAGATCCCGGCCTGAAGCCGCTAGCGGGGCAGCACTTCCAGCGCGATGAACTGCGTCACCTGCTGGGCGGAGAAGTTGTTGTCGGCCACGAGCACCAGCGTGCGGCGGCCGTTGGCCAGGCGCGGCCCCCAGGCAAGGCCTTCGATGTTGTCCAGCTTCACGCCCTGCCAGACGATGGGCATTTCCAGCAGCAGCCTGCGCTGCATGGGCCGGTAGGCCGCGCCGACCAGGCTGTGCAGGTGCTGGACATCGGTGGTGTCGCCGTTGATCGTCGCCAGCACCAGGCGGATGGTATTGCCCACGCCATCGGCATAGGCCCGCTCGACGGCGATGAAATGCTTGTCGCTCACGGCCAGCAGCTCGGCCAGGCCGTTGTCCGGCGCAAAGCCGCCGCCAGCGGCCTTGTCGACCGGGATCCCGGGCAGTGGGTAGGCATACTGCGCCGTGGATTTTGCGCTGGCGGCGTCCATACGCAGCACACGCACCACGCTGGCGGCGGTCAGGCTACTGAGCGGCCCGTCCTGGACCAGCGCGTCTTCATTGGCGGTGAACAGCGTGCCGTCCGGCGTCACGGCCAGCGCCTCGAACAGCTTGTTGCTGCGCCCACCCGTGGTGGCACTGTCCACGTAGTCGAAGGCCGCCGGGGTGTCGAACGCCCGCACGAAACGCCCGCCGGTGGTGAATTCGCGCACAAACGGCTGAATGCGCTGGGCCGGGCTGGTGTAGACGCCTTCGCTGGAAATATAGAGGTTGCCGTTGGGCGCCTGGCGAATGCCTTCGGGATCCACGCTGCGCGCCGCTCCGGGCAACAACTGGCCATCCGGCCCCTGGAGGTAAACCATCTTGCGGATGTCCACGCGCTTGAAACCCGTGGCGTCGAGATCCAGGCGCAGGGAGTAAAACCGCGGCGCGCCGCGCTCGCCGCCGCGGTCGTCCGAAATCGCCCAATAGCTGCCGTCGGGCGCGCGGTCCATGCCGGAGATGCCGCCGAACTCCACGCCTTCGAACAGCACCCCCGTAGGGATGGCGTAGTCGCCGATCAGGCGCAGCCCTACTATCTCCAGGCCTTCGTCACCGCCACACCCCGCAAGACCGAGAGCCAGGGCCATGGCGGCCATGGCGCGGGCCACCTGCCTGTGAATACTGTGCATGGTTTGCATTGCTCCGTTGAACCGCCGAGCCTAGAAGCGCTTTATGACATGCGGATGAGAGAAATGCAGCTATCCATGCCAGCGTCTTGGCCGCGTCACAGCGCAGGGATAATCTGCAGCAATGAAACCCACTCCTTCGGCCACCCGCCGTGCCAAACCCGCGGGCGACGACACCACGCCCGCCCCGCTGGCCGCGGTGCTGGCGCGCATCGACTCCCTCTGGCCTTCGCTCGGGCCCGCGGGCCAGCGCATTGCCCAGTTCATTGCCGAGCATCCGCAGGAAGTGGTCCACATGTCGGTCAGCGAGGTGGCGGCGCGCACCCGCTCCAGCGAAGGCAGCGTGGTCGGCCTGTGCAAGAACCTCGGGGCCACGGGCTTCCAGCAGGTCAAGATCACCCTGGCCCAGGAGCTGGTCCAGCCCGTGCAGTTCATCCACGAAGACCTGATGAAGCAGGACTCGGTGGAAACCACGGTGCGCAAGATTTTCCAGAGCAATGTGCAGACGCTGCAGGACACGCAGGCTTCGCTGGACGTGGCCGCGATGGCGCAGGCGGTGAAACTGCTGCGCAAGGCCAAGCGCATCGAGATCTACGGCATCGGCAGTGCCGCCACCATCGCCGAGGACGCGCACTACCGCATGCTGCGCATCGGCCTGAATGTGAAAGTGGTGGTGGACTCGCATGTGCAGGCGATCAGCGCGGCGCTGACCGGCCCCGGCGTGGTGACGCTGACCATTTCCCATTCGGGCAGCACGCACGAGACCGTGCTGGCCACGCGCCTGGCCAAGGAAGCCGGCGCCACCACCATCTGCATCACCAACTTCGGCAAGTCGCCGCTCCAGGCCTTTTCCGACCTGACGCTGTTCACCATGGCGCGCGAAACCAACTTCCGCACCGAGGCCATGACCAGCCGGCTGGCGCAACTGGCCATCATCGACGCGCTCATCGCCTGCCTGGCACTGAGCGACTACGAAAAATCCGTCGAGACCCTGCGCAAGACGTTTGACGTGCTGTCGCTCAAACGCTACTGAGACAGCTTTCAACGGCGCCCGACACCACCGCCGGGCGCCACAGCGCGGCCAACTCCGGCACATCGGCACGTTCATGGGCGCCCACCAGAATGCAGGCCATGCCCATGGCGCGCGCGCCCAGGCCGTCCGTGTCGGGGTTGTCGCCGATCAGCACGCAGCCATCGGCGCGCGCTGACAGCCGGCGCATCCCTTCGGCCAGCAGCAGCGGGCCGGGCTTGCCGATGATGCGGTGCGGAGCCACGCCACTGGCCGTGCGCACCGCCGCCAGCAGGGCACCGGTCTGCGGCACCACGCTGCCCCGCGGCCCCGGATGCGTCGCATCGGCATTGGCCACCACCAGCAAGGCACCGCGCCGCAGCTGATTCACGATGTGCGTCAGGCGCGCGACGTTGAAATGCGGGTCCAGTGCCAGCACCACCACCTCGGCCTCGTCGCGCACCAGATCACAGCCCATGACCTGCGCCATCTGCTGCAAGGCCCGACTGCCCGACAGGAAGATGCGCGCCTTGGGATGTTCGCGCCGCAGATAGGCCAGGGTCTGCTCGCCGGCCAGCACCAGCGCCTGCGGCGCCACTTTCAGTCCCATGCGGTGCAGCTTGCGGCTCAGGCTGTCGGGTGAATGGGTGGAATTGTTCGAAACAACGACATAGCGACCGTCGAAGCGCTGCAGCAGCTGGGCCGCTCCCGCCAGCACTTCGTGCTCTCGGATCAAGGTGCCGTCCAGGTCGACGATCAGGTGCTCTGCCTGCGCCAGGCGGGCGGCGGCAGTGTGGGCCAGGCGGTGGGCCGCGCTCTCAGTGTTCATGGATTTGATGTGTGCGATGGGCACCGGCCATCCAGTGCTGCGCTCCATTCTATTGAGTTTGTCTCAATCAATTTATTAAAAAAATTGATTCAAATTCATTTCCCTGTCATATCCGTTTCCTACTATTGCCTCGTCATCGCCCCCATTCATCCACCGATTGCAAGAGACACCGACATGAAGAAACTCCTCACCGCCGCCGCTGCGCTCGCCCTGGGCGCTGCCGCCCTTTTGCCGGCCCACGCCCAAGGCGTCGCGGATGGTTCCAAGGAACGGCCGCTGCGCGTGCTGCTGATCCCCGCCGATGGCGGCACGGAAAGCGGCACCAAGGCCGACTATCTGCCGGTCTTCAACGCCATCGCCCGCACCACCGGCCTGCACTTCGACCTCAAGGTGGGCCAGTCCTACGGCGCCGTGGTCGAAGGCATGTGCAACCAACTGGCCGACGTTGCCTTCCTCGGCCCGGTGGCCTACGTCCAGGCCCACCAGCGCGGCTGCGCGCAGTTGCTGGCGGTGACCGTGGAAAAAGGCGCCTCGACCTATTACGCCGGCATGTTCGCCAAGGCCGATTCGCCGGTGAAGACGCTGCAGGATCTGAAAGGCAAACGCATGGCCTTTGGCGACGTCAACTCC
Source organism: Pseudomonadota bacterium (assembly GCA_023622805.1). Classification (GTDB taxonomy): domain Bacteria; phylum Pseudomonadota; class Gammaproteobacteria; order Burkholderiales; family Burkholderiaceae_C; genus Comamonas; species Comamonas bellezanensis. The sequence continues at coordinate 7,342 of JAMNYN010000264.1, forward strand.
GCCTCCAGCTTCACGTTCCAGATGGCGATGATGCTGGATGCCGGCATGGACCCGGTCAAGGACCTGGCCGCCATCCGCATGACCGGCAGCCACGCCAACAGCCTGGCGGCGCTCACCCAGGGCCAGGTCGATGTGGCGGCGCTGTCGTTCGACTCCTACGAAAAAGCCGTCAAGCAGGGCGCTGTCGATCCCCGGCAGATCAAGGTGGTGGCCAAGAGCATTGCCATTCCCAATCCGCCGCTGGCGCTCAACTCCAAGCTCAGCGAGCCGCTCAAGGCCCAGATCAAGTCGGCCTTTGCCAGCGTGCACAAGGCGCCGGGCGTGACGCCCGACATGATCCGCGGCTACGGCGGCAAGAAAGTCGACGCTTTCGACACGAATTTCTCGGAGGCCGAATTCAAGGTGGCGGGCGAAAAGCTGGCCATGCTGACGGACGCGCTCAAGGGCGAAGTCCTGAAGAAGGCCGCGGCCCGCTGATGTCCGCGCCCTCTCTTTCCCCGCCGCCCATGCTGCAGTTCGACGCCGTGGCCATGCGCTACGCCGACGGCACCGAGGCGCTGAAGTCGGTCTCGCTCGCTATCCCGCGCGGCCAGTTCTGCGTGATCCTGGGCAGCTCGGGCGCGGGCAAGTCCACGCTGCTGCGCATGGCCAACGGTCTGGTCGAACCCAGCCAGGGGAGCATCCGCTTCGCCGGCCAGTCCGTGACCCGCCGCAACCTGGCGCAGATCCGCCCGCGCATAGGCATGATCCACCAGCAGTTCAATCTGGTGGCGCGCGCCACGGTGGCGGCGAACGTGCTGGCCGGGGCCCTGCCCGGGCTGCCGCTGTGGCGCAGCCTGCTGGGCCTGTACCCGGCCGCGCTGCAGGACCAGGCCTGCGCACTGCTCGAAGCCGTGGGCCTGCGCCCTGAGCATTTGACACGCCGCGCCAGCGCGCTGTCGGGCGGCCAGCAGCAGCGCGTGGGCATTGCCCGGGCCTTCATGCTGGCGCCGCCGCTGGTGCTGGCCGATGAGCCGGTCGCCAGCCTCGACCCCCAGGCCAGCCACGATGTGCTGGAGCTGCTGCGTGCCCAGGCCCGCCAGCGCGACACCACGGTGCTGTGCAGCCTGCACCAGGTGGATCTGGCGCGCGCTTTCGCCGACCGCATCGTCGCCCTGCGCGACGGTGTGCTGGTATTCGACGGACCGCCGGCCGCGTTCGACGCAGCCACGGCCCAGGCGCTGTACCGCCGCGGCGACGCGCCGCGGCCCGCGCGCCCCAGCCCCCCGCCGCCGCACGCGGCCTTTCCCCACGCACCAACGCTGGAGGTCGCATGAGCACCACCGCCTGGAAAATCCCCGCGCCCTACGGCCTGCGCACGCTGCTGACCTTGCTGCTGGTGCTCGCGGTCTGCGGCTTCACCGGCCAGCGCGTCGAAATCGGCCGCATGCTCCAGCTCACGGGTGACGGTCTCATGGCCGCCGTGGGCCTGCGCGACAGCTCCCAGGTGTCGGCCGGCATGGCCAGCATAGGGCGCAACATGTTCCCGCTGCAGGTGTCCGAGCGCACCGAAATTTCGCGCATCGAGAACTTCGACCGCCAGCAGCTGCCGCCCTTTGCCTTCATCGAGCGCGAAAGCGTGGACGAGCCCCGGCTCAACCCCGAGACCCTGCAGATGGAGGCCCGGCAGGCGCAGCGCGAAGTGCTGGTCCAGCCCTTGGGCTATCTGTGGCATGTGCTGCTGAAGATGGGCGAAACGCTGGAAATCGCACTCTGGGCCACGCTGCTGGCGGTGCTGCTGAGCCTGCCCCTGGCCTGGTTCAGCGCCACCAACTACAGCCCCAACCGGCTCTGCTACAGCCTGGCCCGCGCCCTGGTGAGCGCGCTGCGCGCAATTCCCGAACTGGTCAGCGCCTTGCTGCTGGTGCTGGCCTATGGCTTCGGGCCCATTGCCGGCGTGCTGGCCCTGGCCCTGCATGGCGCGGGTTTTCTGGGCAAGTTCTACGCCGAGGACATAGAGACCACCGACGACAAGCCCCAGGAGGCCTTGCGCGCCATCGGGGCCAGCCCGCTGCAGGTGATGCGCCATGCCGTGCTGCCGCAGGTCATGCCGCAGTTCATCGGCTACACGCTGTATGTGCTGGACCGCAATGTGCGCATGGCCACCGTGGTCGGACTGGTCGGTGCCGGCGGCATAGGCCAGGAGCTCAAGGGCCGCTACGACATGTACCAGTACGCCCATGTCGGCACGATTTTGCTGGCGATCTTCGTGACGGTGTTCCTGCTCGACCAGATCGCCGCCCGCCTGCGCAAGCGCTTCGCCTGAAGCCCCGCGTCCACATTCCCCCCGTTCTTCCCCCACCTATCGAGGATTTCCGCGATGAAGCTTGCATCCCGTCTTCTGCATGGCCTGTGTGCCAGCGCCCTGTTGCTCAGCCTGGCCGCCTGTGGTGGCGACGACGGCGGTACGACCACGCCGCCCCCCGGACCCGAAGTCCCGACCACGCCCCAGCAGCCGCCGCAACTGCGCTGCGCGCCCTGAGCGCGCCCCGCCCGCCGCCCGTCCCACCTCCACCTGTTACGCCTTATCCAGTCCCATCCCATGACCGATATCCAACGCCGCAACTTCTTTCGTACCTCCGCGGGCGCGCTCGGCGCCGCCACCGCGCTGACAGCGCTGCCGCCGGCCATCCGCAAGGCCCTGGCCATCGAGGCCGCCGTCGAGACCGGCACCATCCAGGACGTCAAGCACATCGTCATCCTGATGCAGGAAAACCGCAGTTTCGACCACTACTTCGGCACCCTGAGCGGCGTGCGCGGCTTCGGCGACCGTTTCCCGATTCCGCTGGCCAGCGGCAAGCCGGTGTATTTCCAGCCCAATCCCAAAGGAGGCCCGGACATCCTGCCTTTCCGGCGCGACTCGCGCATCGCCAATGCACTCATCGGATCGGGCACGCCGCACAACTTCCCAGACCAGCAAGCGGCCTGGAGCCAGGGCAAGATGGACCGCTGGATCCAGTTCAAGAACCAGGCGACCATGGGTTTTTACCTGCGCGAAGACATTCCGTTCCAGTTCGCGCTGGCCGATGCCTTCACGCTGTGCGACGGCTACCACTGCTCCGTGCTGACCGGCACCGACCCGAACCGCATCGTGTTCATGTCCGGCTCCAACTTCAACCCGGAACTGCGCAAGCAAGGCATCAACAGCACGGACACCGACTCCGAGCCCGTCAACTCGCGCTGCTGGCCCAAGCCGTACAACTGGGTCGCGGGTCGGGCGCAGCAGGCCGACGGCTCGGGCCAGGTCGACCCGTCCACGGGAGTGCCCAACTACAAATACGTCAACAACAGCTTCCAATGGGACACCCTGCCGGACCTGCTGCAAAAGGCCAACGTCAGCTGGCACATCTACCAGAACATGAACAACAACTGGACGGGCGCCATGCACGGCGGCCTGGCCTTCCAGAGTTTCCGCAGCGCGCAGCCGGGTTCGGCCATCTATGAACACGGCCTGACGGGCGGCCCGGCGACCGCGGACGGCGCGGTGAATTTCCTCGCCCAGCTGCAGCAGGACGTGATGAACGACACTTTGCCCCAGGTCTCCTGGGTCCTGCCCACGCAGGACCTGGCCGAGCATCCCGGCAGCAAGGAAGGCGTGAGCGGGGCCGCCGACTTCATCTCGGACGTGCTGTCCGCGCTGACGGCCAATCCCGCGGTCTGGAGCAAGACGGCGCTGTTCGTGACCTTCGATGAGAACGACGGCTTCTTCGATCACCTGGCGATGCCCGCCGTGCCCTCGTATGACGCCGACGGCCAGCTGATGGGCAAGTCCACCGTGCCGCTGGAGGGCCACTACTTCTCCGACCCGGCGCGCAAGTACCTCACGGCCGCCGACACCGTCAGCGGCACCACCCGCCCCTGGGGCCTGAGCTCGCGCGTGCCCATGTACGTGGTCTCGCCGTGGAGCAAGGGCGGCTGGGTCAGCTCGCAGGTCTTCGACCACACCTCCATGGGCATGTTCCTGGAAAAGCGCTTCGGTATCACGGTGGATGCGATCAGCCCCTGGCACCGCGCGGTCTGCGGCGACCTGACCTCCTGCTTCGACTTCGTCCACCCCAACGATCCCGTCGTCCCCAAGCTGCCCGACACCAGCAACTATCCGGCGATCAATGCGGCGCAGCGGCTTTTGCCCACGGGCCCCGTGACCACCGCGCCCGCCACGCCCCAGCCTTTGTTCCAGGAAACCGGCACGCGCTTCTCGCGCGCCCTGCCCTACGAGCTGCACACCAGCGCGCGCACCGAAGCCGGCGGACTGCTGCAGCTGCTGTTCTCCAACACCGGCGCGCAAGGCGCGGTATTCCACGTCTACGACAAGCTGCACCTGGAACTGATTCCACGCCGCTACACGGTGGAAGCCGGCAAGTCGCTCAGCGACTACTGGCGCAGCGCCGCCACCGACAACGGTGACTACGACCTCTGGGTCTACGGCAGCAATGGCTTTGTGCGCACGTTCAAGGGCAACAGCCTGCAATGGGCCCAGGCGGGCTTTCGCCCCGAAGTGCAGGTCTGCTACGACCCCGCGGCCGGCAACGTCTACCGCAAGGTGCACACCCGCGGCGACGCGGCCGGCCAGGTGAGCATCAGCGCCAACGCCTACTTCAGCGAAGGTCCGTGGACGCTGGCAGTGCCCGCCAACGGCTCGGCCGAGCAGCACTGGGACCTGAGCCGCAGCGCCCACTGGTACGACTTCAGCGTCACCGCGGCGCACTTCGAGCGCCGCTTCGCCGGTCGCGTCGAAACCGGCCGCAACGGCCTGAGCGACCCGGCCATGGCGCTGCACCTGCAGGCCTGACCCACCGACCGAACCAGCACACCGTCATGCAACACCTTATTTCCCGCGCCGCGGCGCGCAGACATCCACTGGCCCTGGCCCTGCTGACCGCTCTGGGCTCTGGCCTGGCCGTGGCCCAGACTCCGCCCCCCATGCAATGGGACCCGGCCCGCAACAACCTGGGGCTGGGCAGCAACGCCGGCACCACCAACATCACGGGCAAGGGCAACCAGGCCATGGGCGGCAACGCCGGCAACAATGTCGCCACCGACTGGAACCTGGCCATCGGCCAGTCCGCGGGCAACAACGTCTCGGGCGGCAATGCCAACCAGGCGATAGGCTACGAGTCGGGCAACAACGTGGTCGGCGGCTGGAACCAGGCTTTCGGCCGCAGCGCCGGCCGCAACGTCACCGGCAACTACAACAACGCCACCGGCTTCTGGGCCGGCACCGACACCACCGGCTCCTACAACGAGGCCCATGGCAGCAACGCCGGCCGCAATGTGGACGGCAACAGCAACCAGGCCTATGGCGCCAACGCCGGCAACCGCGTGCAGGGCGACGACAACCTGGCCATGGGCTCGAATGCCGGCTCCAACGTCACC
>JAMNYN010000724.1 GCA_023622805.1 Pseudomonadota bacterium
GAAATGGTGGCCGTGCCCAGCCCTTCCTTGGCTGCGGCACTGCATGAGCATGGCGCGGACCAGGGCGAAAGCCACCATGCTTCCCCGGATCAGCATGCCCACGGCAGTTCCCCGGACGCAGGCTGTACCGCCCAGGACAGCAGCGCATGCGAGCATGCCCACGGCCTGTCCTGCGCGGCCTGCGGCAATAGCCACTCGTCGGACTACCCGACGGCTACGCTGGCCCGCCCCGCCGAGGCCGCTGCCGGCAATCGGCCAGCGGGGCTGAGCCCCCGCTTTGTCAGCGCCTTGCCGCTGCAGGCCGTCAAACCACCCATTTCCTGAGACCTGACACCCGAAGTGCGTCCGCGCTGGACGTTCTTCGCTGTGCGCAGACGCGTTGACCGCGTCTGACGCCCCGTTTGTCATGTCGAAGGAGAACCGTATGCGCTTGGCGCGACTTTTGCCTGTGTGGGGGCTGGCCGTATGGGCCTGCACTGCCGCCTGGGCCCAGACTTCTGTTTCATCTGCTGCCGATGCGCCGGCCCGCCCCGTGGCCGCCTGGCTGGACCCGGCGGCGCCCAGCCGCCCCTTGCAGCACCTGTCCTTGCCGCACAGCGGCGTGGTGATTGATGCCACCGAGGATTGGCGCGCCGCCCATGCGGCCGTGGCCGAGTTCCCGCGCGGCCACGCCGACGTCGTGCGCTGGGAAACCGCCCAGCCGCGCTCTGTGTCGCCGGCGCACAAAGGCCAGCCATGACGCGCCGCTTCGCTACTTTGAGCAGCCTCGCGGCCGCCGCGCTCCTGGCCGGTTGCGCCAGCGTCGCCCCCGATGGCTTGCGCGGCGCAGTGCAGGCGCATACCCAGGACCGTCTGCCGGCCGGCGCGGCCATGCCATCGCCCGAGGCCGCGGCCCGGCAGGAGGCGCAGGTCCGCATCGCCCAATGGCTGCAGCAGCCCGTGGATGCCGACACGGCCGTGCGCATCGCCCTGCTGAACAACCCCGGCCTGCAAGCCCGCCTGGCCCAACTGGCCCAGCAGGATGCCGAACGCGCCCAGGCGCTGACCCTGCTCAACCCCACGCTGACGCTGGGGCGCTTCACCAGCCCGCATGAACGGGAAATCGAGCGGCAATTGAGCCTGAGCGTGGTGCAGCTCATCACCTTGCCCTGGCGTGCGCGCTGGCAAGGCTGGCAGATGGAGAAGGCCACGCTGGACGCGGCGCAGCAGGTGCTGCTGCTGGCCGCCGACACCCGCCGCGCCTGGCTGCGCGCCGTGGCGGCCCAGCAGTTGCTGGCGGCCCATGAGCGCATGCATGCAGCGGCGCAGGCCGGCGGTGAACTGGCTGCGCGCATGGCCAAAGTGGGCAATTTCAGCCGGCTGCAGCAGGCGCGGGAGCTGCGCGTGGTGCAGGACACGGCCGCGCAATTGGCTCGGGCACGCCTGGCGGCAGCGCTGGAGAGCGAGCAATTGGCGCGCTTGATGGGGCTGTGGGGACAGCAGGCCGACTTTGCTCTGCCCGCGCAACTGCCTGCGCTGCCCAAGGCGGCAGAGCTGCGCACCGGCGGTGACGCCGAAGCCACGGCCTTGCGCGAGCGATTGGACTTGCGCGCCCTGCGCCGCGATCTGGACACGGTGTCCGACCGCAGCGGCTGGGCCGGCGTGGGCGCGGTGTTTGGCGATCTGGGCCTGACCTACAGCCGCAACACCAGCGCCGAACGCCCCAGCGGCCACAGCGAAGTCACGCGCGGCTGGGAGCTGGACATCGCCTTGCCGCTCTTCGACTGGGGTGGCTCGGCCACGGGCCGCGCGCGCGCCGAGTTGCAGCGCAGCGCGGCCCAGCTGCGCGATACCGCCCTGGGCGCGCGCAGCCAGGCGCGCACCAGCTGGCTGCGCTACCGCACGGCCTGGGACCTGGCCCGGCAACAGCAGGCGGAAGTCCTGCCCCTGTCGCAGCTGCTGCAGGAAGAAGCCGTGCTGCGCTACAACGGCATGTTCATCAGCACCTGGGAGCTGCTGGCGCAGGCCCGTGCCACCACCCAGGCCGTGGCCACGGCCACCGAGATGCAGCGCGACTTCTGGCTGACCGAAGTCGATCTGCAGCTCGCCCTCCACGGCACGTCGCCCGGCACGCTCACGGCGCTGGACACGACGGCTGCCGCTTCCTCCACTTCCGCACCAGGCCACTGACCATGAATCGCCGCAATTTCTTCACCGGCGCCGCCGTGGCCGCTGCCTCCGTCAGCTCCGTGGCCATGGCCGCGCTGCCCGAGCCTGTCTCGCAGGCCTCGGCCGATACCGCGCCGCCGCTGGCGCCGCCCAATGGCCGGCCTTATCACCCGGTGGTCACGCTCAACGGCTGGACCACGCCCTGGCGCATGAACCAGGGCGTAAAGGAGTTCCATCTGGTGGCCGAGCCCGTGGTGCGCGAAGTGGCGCCGGGCTTTTTCGTCAACATGTGGGGCTACAACGGGCAGAGCCCGGGGCCGACCATCGAAGTGGTGGAAGGCGACAGGGTGCGCATCTTCGTCACCAACCGCCTGCCCGAAAACACCACCATCCACTGGCACGGCCAGCGCCTGCCCAACGGCATGGACGGCGTGGGCGGCCTGAACCAGCCGCATATCCCGCCGGGGAAGACCTATGTGAAATGGTGCAGATGGCCATGGGCATGATGGGCCTGTGGATCACCCACCCCAAGGGCCGGCACCCGCTGATCGCCGAAGTGCAGCGCGACTATGCGTTCCTGCTATCGGCCTACGACGTGGAGCCCGGCGCCATGACCCCGCGCGTCAACGAAATGACGGACTTCAACATCTGGACCTTCAACAGCCGGGCCTTCCCCGCGATCACGCCGCTGGTGGCGCGCCAGAACGACAGGGTGCGCATACGCGTGGGCAATCTGACCATGACCAACCACCCCATCCATCTGCACGGCCATGAGTTCGAAGTCACCGGCACCGACGGCGGCCCCGTGCCCCAGTCGGCGCGCTGGCCCGAAGTGACCACCGATGTGGCCGTGGGCCAGATGCGGCAGGTGGAGTTCACGGCCGACGCACTGGGCGACTGGGCTTTCCATTGCCACAAGAGCCACCACACCATGGGCGCCATGGGGCACGACGTGCCCACCATGATTGGCGTCGACCACCGCGGCCTGGTGGGCAAGATCCAGAAGATCGTGCCCGACTACATGCTGATGGGCGAGCGCGGCATGGGCGACATGGGCACCATGCAAATGCCTTTGCCGGACAACACTTTCCCCATGATGAGCGGCACCGGCCCCTTCGGCCCCATAGAGATGGGCGGCATGTTCACCACGCTCAAGGTGCGGCGCGGCCTGGGCGCGAACGACTATGCGGACCCAGGTTGGTTCGCCCAGCCCCAAGGCACGGTGGCCTACGAATGGCAGGGCGCGCCCTTGGCATCGACGGCCCCGCGCCAGACCGCACCCGGGCAGGCGCCGGGCGCCGCGAGCGCACGCAAGCCGGGTGGCGGCCATGAACACCATTGATACCGCCAGGAGAACCGAATGAAAACTTTGCACAGGATTGCCGCCGCTGTTCTGTCGCTGGGGGCCGGCGTCGTTTTTGCCCATGGGGCTGAGCCCCATGCCGCCGCCGCTGCCGTGGTCAAGGAGCAAAAAGACTGGGGCATTGCCGGCGATGCCGGGCCGGCCCTGCGCACCATCACTTTGCGCATGACGGACGACATGCGCTTTGCGCCCAGTCATTTCACCGTCAAGCAAGGCGAGACCGTGCGCCTGCGCGTGGAAAACAAGGGCCAGATCCTGCACGAAGTGGTGCTGGGCACCAGGGACACGCTGGCGGCGCACGCGCAGATGATGCTGAAATTCCCCGGCATGGAGCACGAAGAGCCATATATGGCACATGTGCCGCCGGGCAAGAGCGCCGATCTGCTGTGGAACTTCAACCGCACCGGAAATTTTGACTTTGCCTGCCTGATTGCCGGCCACTTCC
>JAMNYN010000700.1 GCA_023622805.1 Pseudomonadota bacterium
TATGGTGGTGCTGGCCGCAACGCGCAGGCACACGGCCAGCCCCTTGCCCTGGGGTGAAAACGCCTGTTCGACATTGCGCGCCTGCTCCACCAGTTCCAGGGCCTGGGGCAAAAGCGCCCGGCCGGCGTCATTGAGCACCAGGTGCCGGCCCACGCGCTCGAACAGCTGCACGCCCAGGCCGGTCTCGAGCTGCTGCAAGGCGGCACTGGTCGCCGACTGCGACAAGGCCAGCTCCTCGCCGGCCGCCACGGTGGAGCCCGTGCGCGCCACGGCGCAGAAGATGTCCAGTTGACGCAAGGTGAGGTGCAGCATGGGCAGTTCCAGAAGATGAATCAACCTATTTTTCAGGTTGATATTACAAAAACTATTCGTTATACAAATATAGCCAAGATATCTAAAGTGCATTCAGGCAGTGGATTTTTCCCACTGAAAGCACCATGCAGCAACCTAGCAACGCCTCACCCACTCTTCGCTTCCCCGCCGCGGCCCTGGGCTATCTGCCGGGCCTGGCACTGTCCGCCGCCCTGGCCCTGGCGGCCATCTGGCTGGCACAGTCGCCGGTCTTCACCGAACGCGGCCTGAGCGCGCTGACGCTGGCCCTGGTCATGGGCTTGCTGATGGGCAACACCGTCTACCCGCGACTGGCACCGTCCAGCCATACCGGCGTGGGCTTTGCCAAGCAGCGGCTGCTGCGCGCGGGCATCGTGCTGTACGGCCTGCGCCTGACGTTCCAGGACATAGGCCATCTGGGCTGGAGCGGCGTGATGATCGATGCGCTGGTGCTGGGCAGTACTTTTGCCATGGCACTGTGGCTGGGGAGCAAGGTCCTGGGCCTGGATGCACGCACCACCATCCTGATCGGCGCCGGCAGCTCGATCTGCGGCGCGGCCGCCGTGCTGGCCACGGCCCCCGTGGTCAAGGGCCGGCCGCAGGACATCGCCGTGGCCGTGGCCACGGTGGTGGTGTTCGGCACGGTCGCCACCTTTGTCTATCCCGCGCTGTTCCACTGGAATGCTGCCCACGCCCTGGTCAACCTGTCGCCCGCGCAATTCGGCCTGTACATCGGCTCCACCGTGCACGAAGTGGCGCAGGTGGTGGCAGCCGGCGAAGCCATCTCGCCGCAGGCCGCCGACATGGCGGTGATTGCCAAGATGGTGCGCGTGATGATGCTCGCCCCCTTCCTGCTGCTGCTGTCGGCCTGGTGGGCCCGCAAGAATGCCAAAGGCACGGCCGACAGCCAGCCAGCGCCCATCAGCATTCCCTGGTTTGCCCTGGGCTTCGTGGTCGTGGCGGGCGTGAATTCGCTGGACCTGCTGCCACGCTCGCTGGTGCAGTTCGGCGTGCAACTCGACAACCTGCTGCTCGCCGTGGCCATGGCCGCGCTGGGCCTGAGCACCCACATCAGCGCCGTGCGGGCCGCGGGCACACGGCCGCTGCTGCTGGCCCTGGTGCTGTTCGGCTGGCTGCTGGGCGCGGGCCTGCTGCTCAACCTGCTGCTGTCACCGGTCTGATCCGCCCGCGGCGTCTGCCTGATGTCGCTGCAGGCGGCGCAGGAAGACTGCCATTTCCTTGGCCGACTGCGCATCGCCTTGCTGCTGCGCGACTTCCAGACCCCGGGTCCAGGCCGCCTGCGCCGCGTCCAGGCGCTCCAGCTGGTGCAGCGCCCGGCCCAGCAGCTTCCAGGCCGCCGAGTACGAGGCCTGCTGCTGCGTCGCCTGCGTCAGGTGCAGCACGGCCGCCTCGGCATCGCCGGCCTGCAGGCAGGCATTGCCCAGGCCGAAGCGCAGCAAGGCGCTGTCGCGCCCGGCGGCCAGCAGTTGTTCCAGTTTTTCACGCATGGCTTTCTCCTGTGAGTGAAATGCAATGGGACGGTGCCCCGCCCCCCCGTTTTTCATCGACGGGTGATGCGGCGCGCCAGCAGGGCGGCCAGCAAGGGCGCCAGCGCGAAACTGACAAACAGCCAGACCGCAGCCGACTGCGCGCCAGCCACGCCGCCCGGCTGGATCAACCCGGCGGCATTCGCCACCAGCCCGGCAACGGCCGCGCCTATGGCCATGCCGTAGAGCTGCACCGTGGTGATGGCCGCCGAAGCCATGCCGCCTTCGCCCCGAGGGGCCAGGGTCAGCACGCGGATCAGCAGATGCGGCCAGCCAATGCCCACGCCGGCCCCCGCGCCGGCCAGCGCCAGGCCGCACAACAGCATGTGCAGACCGGGCGCCAGCCCCAGGTTAGCCGGCACGAGCAGCGCCAGCACCAGCAGGCTCGCGGTGCCCAGCACCGGCCCGGCGCGCAGCAGGCGCGCGGCGCCCTCGCCTTCGCGGCCGGACGACAGCAGCGAGCCGCCACTCCAGCCGGCCGCCATCGCCGCCGTCAGATAGCCCGCGGCCAGCGGTGTGTAGCCGTGCAGGGTCTGCAGAAAATAGGGAATGTAGATTTCCGTGGTCGTGCCCACCAGCAGCAAGGCCACGCTCGCATAGACCGCGCCCAGCGGCGAGCCCCAGGCCGTCGCGCCCGAAGGCAGCAGGCGCACCCGGGCCCGGCGGTCCACCAGCACCGCGGCCGCGCCCAGCGCCAGCCCGGCGACCACACCCGCGCCTTGCCATAGCAGTTGCGCCGACAGGCTG
>JAMNYN010000051.1 GCA_023622805.1 Pseudomonadota bacterium
GCCCGACGAAACGCCGGCGCGCCATTTCGAACAAGGCCCCGCCCACCAGCAGCAGCGCCAGCGCGCCCAGCCAGCTGTTGATGCCGCGCGTATCCAGCATCAGGCCCATGAAGTGCAGGTTGTCACCCATGGCCGCGTTGAGCTGCAGGTGGTAAATCATCTCGACCATGGCCGCAAAGCCGGCCACGCCCACCAGGGCGGTCACGGTGAGCGCCGCATAGGTCGGCAGCAGCTGCTTGAGCTTGCCGAACTTGGCCACGCGCAGGTTCATCATGATCAGGCTGGCAATCCCGCCCGGCGCATACATCACCATGAACATGAAGACCAGGCCCAGGTACAGCAGCCAGGCCTTGGACAGCTCGGACAGCAGGATGGACGCGAACACCAGCAGCACCGCGCCGATGATGGGCCCGAAGAAGAAGGTCGCGCCGCCCAGGAAGGTGAACAGCAGGTAGCCGCCCGAGCGCAGCACGCTCACGCTGTCGACCGCGGTGATGATCTCGAAGTTGATCGCCGCCAGGCCGCCACCGATGCCGGCAAAAAAGCCGGCAATGATGAACGAGTAATAGCGCACGCGCTGGGTGTTGTAGCCGACGAATTCCACGCGCTCGGGGTTGTCGCGCACGGCATTGAGCATGCGCCCCAGCGGCGTGGCGGTGAAGGCGAACATCAGCGCCGTGCAGACAAAGCAGTAGGCGGCGATCAGGTAGTAGACCTCGATGCCCGGGCCGAAGGTCATGCCGAAGAATGGCTGGCCGTAGACCCGGTCGGACGTGATGCCGCCTTCGCCACCGAAGAACTCGGGGAACATCAGCGCCATCGACGCCACCAGCTCGCCGATGCCCAGCGTGATCATGGCAAAGGTGGTGCCCGACTTCTTGGTCGTCACATAGCCCAGCAAGATGGCAAAGAACATACCGCCCAGGCCGCCGATGATGGGAATCAGCACCAGCGGTATATGCCAGTCGCCGGCGCCGGCCTTGTTCATCGCGTGGATGGCGATGAACGAGCCCAGGCCGGTATAGACCGCATGGCCGAAACTCAGCATGCCGCCCTGTCCCAGCAGGATGTTGTACGACAGGCAGATGATGATCAGGTAGCCGATCTGGCTGAGCATGGTCAGCGCCAGGCTGCTGGTAAACACGTGCGGTGCCACAACCAGCGCCAGCGCGAACAGCGCCCAGACCACGAAGCGGCCGATATTCAGCGGTTTGAAGCGGTAGGCCGCCGAGTTGGCCGCAGCCGACGGCGTTGCCGCGTTGTCGCCCGAGAGAGTGCTAGATGATGTATTCATAGTCTCAGTTATCCATACTGCGTTCGCGGTACCCGCGACGCATAAAACTGGCGTACCCCAGCTCAGGGGCACCGAGCAAGCGCCGCCGCGCAGCGAGGGTGCCGTCCCCCTCCACCGAAGGTTGAGAGGGGGAAGCGGCGCAGCCGCTCAGGGGGTGCTTCACTTCAATCCTCCCGGGTGCCGAGCAGGCCCTTGGGGCGGAAAATCAGAATCAGCACGAGGAACAGGTAAGGCAGGATGGGCGCGACCTGGGAAATCGTAAGCTTGAGCACGGGATAGCCAAAGGTCTGGTCGGTCACCTTGGCACCCAACGCGCCCAGCAGATGAACCAGCGAATAGTCCAGGGCCACCGCAAAGGTCTGGACGATGCCGATCAGCAGCGAGGCCAGGAAGGCACCGGCCAGCGAGCCCATGCCGCCGACCACTACCACCACGAAGATGATGGAGCCCACCGACATCGCCATGGCGGGCTCGGTCACATAGGTGTTGCCGCCGATCACGCCGGCCAGGCCGGCCAGTGCGCAGCCGCCGCCAAATACCAGCATGAAGACGCGTGGCACGTTATGACCCAGCGCCTGCACCATTTCGGGGTGCTTGAGCGCGGCCTGGATCACCAGACCGATACGGGTGCGCGTGAGCATCAGCCACACGGCCGCCAGCATCAGCAGCGCCACCAGCATAACGAACGAGCGCGACTTGGGGAACTGCGTGCCATACAGCGTGAACAGCGGGCCTTGCAGCTGCGTAGGCAGCGCGTAGGGCACGGTGCCCCGGCCCCAGATCAGCTGCACCAGCTCCAGAATCAGATAGGACAGGCCGAACGTGATCAACAGCTCCGGCACATGGCCGAACTTGTGCACGCGGCGCAGGCTGTAGCGTTCGAACAGCGCACCCAGCGCGCCGACCAGCAGGGGCGCGATGAACAGCGCCGGCCAGAAGCCGACCACGCCGCTGAGCGTATAGGCGAAGTAGGCGCCCAGCATGTAGAAGCTGGTGTGCGCAAAATTGAGCACACCCATCATGCTGAAAATCAGGGTCAGGCCGGAGCTGAGCATGAACAGCAGGAGCCCATAGCTCACGCCGTTGAGCAGCGAGATGGTGAAAAACTCAAGATTCATCGCAAGACTTCAATCACAGTAAAGGCCTAAAAAACAGCGACCCTGGATGTCCGGGCCCCTACGTCATAGCATCACCCGCAGCCCATGCCACTGCCACACTAGTGCTTGCATCACCCATGTCCTACGAAACTGGCGCGCCCCAGCAAGGGGACAGCGAGCAAGGGCCGCCCCGCAGCGAAGCTGTCGCCCTCCTCCACCGAAGGA
>JAMNYN010000008.1 GCA_023622805.1 Pseudomonadota bacterium
GTGCGGGTGCCGAGGCCATCGCCGCTCGCGTGGCGGATCTGCAGGCCGAAGGCGTGGGCATTGCCATCGTCGATGCCGTGAGCAACGACGATCTGCTGCGCATGGGCCCGGCCTTTGCCGGCCTGCCCCTGGTGACCGGCGGCTCGGGCCTGGCGATCGGCCTGCCGCAGAACTTCGGCATCCAGGCCTCGCCCCAGGCCGGTACATTGCCGGCGGCCCAAGGCCTGCGCGCCGTGGTGTCCGGCAGCTGCTCGCGCATGACCAATGCCCAGGTCGCGCATTTCATCGCCGGCGGCCGCCCTGCCCTGGCGCTGGATCCCGTGCGCATCGCGGCGGGCGAAGACGTGGCGGCCCAGGCACTGGCCTGGGCCGAGCCGCTGCTGGCCGACGGCCCGGTGCTGATCTATTCCACCGCCGATGCCTGCGCCGTCAAGGGCGTGCAGGAGCAGCTGGGCGTGGAGGCCGCGGGCGCCATGGTCGAGCGCACGATTGCGCGCATCGCCAGCGGCCTGGTCGAGCGCGGTGTGCGGCAACTGGTGGTGGCTGGCGGAGAGACTTCGGGCGCCTGCGTTCAGGCCCTGGGCATCGCGCAATTGCAGATCGGCGCGCAAATCGATCCTGGCGTGCCGTGGTGCCATGCCCCGGGCACTCCCGGTCTGCACCTGGCGCTCAAGTCGGGCAATTTCGGCAGCGAAGACTTCTTCAGCAAAGCCTTCGGAGTGCTCGCATGAGCGCCGAAGCCCGGGCCCGCGAAGAAATCTGCCGCATAGGCCGCAGTCTGTTCGAGCGCGGCTACGTGCATGCCACGGCCGGCAACATCAGCGTGCGCCTGGACGACGGCTTTGTCATCACGCCCACCGACGCCTGCCTGGGCACGCTGGATCCGGCACAGCTGGCGCGCCTGGATGCCCAACTGGTGCAGACCAGCGGCGCCAAGGCCAGCAAGACGATTGCGCTGCACCAGCGCATCTACCAGGCGGCCCGCGCCGTGGACGCTCACACGGCCTGCGTGATCCACACCCACTCGACCTACTGCGTGGCCGCCAGTCTGCAGCCCCATGGCACGGAATTGCTCGCGCCCATCACGCCCTACTTCGTGATGAAGGTGGGCCATGTGCCGCTGATTCCCTACCATGCGCCCGGCGCTCTGGCCGCGGCGGAGCTGGTCAGTCAGACCATCACCCGCTACGCCCAGGCCGGCACGCCGGTGCGCGCCGTCATGCTCGAGCGCCTGGGACCGAACGTCTGGCAGGACACGCCGGCAGCCGCCATGGCGGTGCTGGAAGAGCTGGAGGAAACGGCCAAGCTCCACTGCCTGCAACCGGGCGCCGCGCCACTGAGCGCAGCCCAGATCGACGGACTGCGCAGCACGTTTGGTGCGCGTTGGTGAGGGTGGGTCTGGGGCTGTGCCCGGTGGGGCTCAGATCGTCGGCCAGCTCCAGGGCTTCACCGGCGCTGGAGCTGGCGGGGGTGCTTCGCTGGGCCGGACAGCGCGCACGGTGAAAGCAGCCGGCAGCGCAGGCAGCCCCCAGACCTGCTGCAAGGCCACGCCACCGACGGCCAGTTGATCCGGTGCACGGACAAGGGGCAGACTGCCTGGCTCCATGGACGTGGCCATTCAGCGCCGCGCCCAGAACGCCTGCTGCTGCGCGGCAATCTCGGACTCCAGCGAAGGCACGGGGCCAATCAGCTCGACGGCTTTCTGGCAGTGATCGAACACGTAGCGCGAAGAAACGCTCATGGTCGGATTCTCGCCATGGCTGCCCGTGTGCTGCAGCAAGGCCTGCTCCGCCATACCGAACACCACGCGCCCGATGTTGGCCCAGTAGGCTGTGCCGGCGCACATGCAGCAGGGCTCGACCGAGGTGTAGAGCGTGCAGCGCCACAGATAGTCGGCCGGGTAACTGTTGGCTGCCGTGCGCGCCAGCGTGGACTCGGCGTGGTTCACGCTGTCGATGTTGCACTGCTCCATCAACACGGTTTCGTTATCGGGCGCGACCAGGATGGCACCGAAAGGGTGACGCCCCATGCTGACGGCACGTTCGGCGACTTCCATGGTGCGGCGCAAATGGCGCTCTATCTGCTCTGGCGTGGGGCGCAGGCTGCTGGGGACAAAGGGATGGATCATGAAAAAAACGGTAGCAGTTTGCGTGCCAGCCGCCATGGAATTCAACCCTTGTTCACTCCACAGAATGCGAATTTAGTTAATTATTCAACTATCATTGAACTATGGAAGAAAATGATGTTGTTCGCAGCCTGATGGCCTTGGCCCAAGCCGTGCGCTTGCGGGTGTTTCGCAGCCTGGTGGTCGCCGGAGCGCAAGGCCTGACACCGGGCACCTTGGCCCAGGCGCTGGAAATTCCGGCCACCAGCCTGTCGTTTCATTTGAAGGAATTGGTGCATTCCGGCCTGGTGACGCAGGAGCGCCAGGGGCGCAACCTGATTTACCGCGCGGACTTCAGCCGCATGGGCGGGCTGCTGGCCTATCTGAGCGAAAACTGCTGCCAGGGCCAGCCCTGCGAGGTGGCGCTGAGCGAGCCCTGCTGCGGTCAGGACCGTACGCCATGCTGACCGCCTTGTTGATTTTCGTTTTCACCTTGCTTTTGGTGAT
>JAMNYN010000033.1 GCA_023622805.1 Pseudomonadota bacterium
AGCGCAGGCGGGTCATGCGGTCGCCAAACCAGGCCCAGGCCACCAGCGCGCCAAACAGCGGCACGGTGGCGTTGAGGATGGACGTCAGGCCGGTGGTCAAGTGCACCACCGCCGCCGCAAACAGCGCAAACGGCAGGGCTGAATTGAGTACGCCCGCGACCAGGATAGGGCGCCAATGGCGCTGCAGCGCAGGCCACTGGCCCTGGCGCAGCATCAGCGGCCACAGAAACAGCGTGGCCAGGGCGACGCGCAGGCCGGCCGTGGGCAGGGGGCCGAATTCGGTCGCGCCCATGCGCATGAACAGAAACGACGAGCCCCACAAGGCGGACAACAGCAGGAATTCGGCAATCCAGGCCGAGACGGGCAGGGGGGCGAAGGCGTTCATGGAAAGAGCTGCAAGGACTTGCAGCCCGCAGAAGCTAATCCGTGATTTTGCCTGCGTCGGCGCTGCCTGGCTGTCTCGCTGGCGGCCCGGCGCGCCGCCTACAATGTGCGCCTGTACTTCGCTGGCGTTTTGCGCCGGCGCTGGTGTCCACCCTTTTCAAAGAGCTATCCGTGCAGCTGACGCCCTCCATTTTCAAAGCCTATGACATTCGCGGCGTCGTGCCGACGACCTTGAACGAAACCGTGGTGCGGGGCGTAGGCCTGGCCTTCGGCAAGGCAGCGCGTGCCGAGGGGCAGACCACGGTGGCCGTGGGCCGCGACGGCCGGCTCTCGGGTCCGGCGCTGTCGGCGGCGCTGATCGACGGCCTCATGGCCGCGGGCATGGAAGTCATAGACATAGGCGTGGCCACCACGCCCATGCTGTACTTCGCCGCCGCCACCCTGTGCAAGAGCGGCATCCAGGTCACGGGCAGCCACAACCCCAAGGACTACAACGGCCTGAAAATGGTGTTGAACGGCCGGGCCATCTACGGTGACGAGATCCAGGCCTTGCGCCACACCATGGAAGCCGACGACTGGCAGCTGGTGCCCGGCGGCGCGGTGCGCCATGCCGACGTGCTGGCCGACTACACGGCGCGCATCGTCGGCGACGTGAAGCTGGCGCGGCCCATGAAGATCGTGGTCGATTGCGGCAACGGCGTGGCCGGTGCTTCGGCGCCGGACATCTTCCGCGCGCTGGGCTGCGAAGTGGTGGAGCTGTTTTCCGAAGTGGACGGCAATTTTCCCAACCACCATCCCGATCCGAGCAAGCCCGAGAACCTGCGCGACCTGATTGCCGCGCTGGCGGATTGCGACGCCGAACTGGGCCTGGCCTTTGACGGCGATGGCGACCGGCTGGGCATAGTCACCAAGGACGGCAGCAATATTTTCCCCGACCGGCAGATGATGCTGTTTGCCGCCGACGTGCTGTCGCGCGTGCCCGGCGGCAAGATTGTGTTCGACGTCAAATGCACCCAGCGCCTGGCGCCGGCGATCCGCGCAGCCGGCGGTGAGCCCGTGATGTTCAAGACCGGCCACTCGTTGATCAAGGCGCGTATGAAGGAGCTCGACTCCCCGCTGGGCGGCGAAATGAGCGGCCATATCTTCTTCAAGGAGCGCTGGTTCGGCTTTGACGACGGCACCTATGCAGGCTGCCGCCTGCTGGAAATCGTCAGCCGCAGCCAAGACCCGAGCGCGCAGCTGCTGGCCCTGCCCACCAGCTACTCCACGCCCGAACTCAACGTGAGCTGCGCCGAAGGCGAGCCGCATCAGCTCACGGCCCGGTTGCAGGCGCTCGCCGCCCAGGCCTTTGCGGCCCCGGCCCAGCTCAACACCATCGATGGCCTGCGCGTCGACTGGCCGGATGGCTTCGGCCTGATTCGCGCCAGCAACACCACGCCCGTGCTGGTGCTGCGCTTCGAAGGCCACACGCCCGAGGCGCTGGCGCGCATCGAAGCCGAAATGCTGGCGCTGCTGGAGCAGGTCAAACCCGGTGCCCAGGTTGGCAGTGCAGCGCATTGATATGAGGCACCCCCTGAGCCGCTTCGCTGTATGGACCGCCCCGGCTCCCCCCTCTCATCCTTCGGTGGAGGGGGGCGCCCGGCTAAGGGGCGCCCGGCTAAGGGACGGCAGCCTCGGTGCGCGGCGGCGCTTCCTCGCCGCCCCCTTGCTGGGCCACGCCAGTTTTATGGACTGCGTACTGCGCACGATGCTGGGGAGCGTGCGATGAATTGGGCGTTGGCGCTTTATTCGGCGGTCACCTGGGCGGCGCAGCCGCTGCTGCGGCGCAAGCTGCGCCATCGGGCGCTGGCCGAGCCGGTCTACGGACAGCAGGTGGAAGAGCGTTTTGGCCGCTACAGTCCGCCGGACCTGGGGCGCGATGGCGCTGGTCAGTGGGTCTGGCTGCATGCCGTCTCTTTGGGCGAAACGCGGGCCGCGGCGATTCTGGTGACTGCGCTGCGCGCGCGGATGCCGGGCATGCGCTTGCTGTTGACGCACGGCACGGCCACGGGCCGGACAGAAGGCGCCAAGCTGTTGCAGGCCGGCGATCTGCAGGTCTGGCAGCCCTGGGATACGCGCGCGGCCGTGGAACGCTTTGTGCAGCAATTTCGCCCGGCCGTGGGCGTGCTGATGGAAACCGAAGTCTGGCCCAACCTGGTCGCGGTTTGCCGTGCGCACGGCGTTC
>JAMNYN010000398.1 GCA_023622805.1 Pseudomonadota bacterium
AGCACATCAAGCGTCTGCGCCGCTACTCATCGCGCGCTGCAGCCTCTCTCAATAGCGCGGGCATTTCCGTGAGCTCTACAGCGTCCGAGTCGAACACGGTCGACGCTGAACAATAAGGACCGTCCATGTCTACAGGCATCGCAATGCAGGGGCTCTCGGCGGCCATTGTCCTCAACGCCATCGACAAGATCGGCGGAATGATCGCGGACGCCGACGAACTGATGGCTTCGAAAGTAGAGCCGGCCATCAATCGGGCCATCAACGGCATACCTGGGCGTCCAGACTCAATGGCGGCGAGCTATGTGGATAGTCGCAAGGCGGCGGGCGACGCCCTGGCCGGCGCGACCGTGCAGGGCCGTACGCCGGCAGTGGACTCGCCGCCGGCGCTGGTCGAGAAAGCGGTGGCATCGTTCTTCGTGGATTACACGACGGTGATGGATGAGCTGTTCCCCGGCCTGTCCCAGGCTGGCGTCAGTGCAGATGCCTTCATATCGGCGGCCCTCGCCTCCACGCTCGGGGTGTCGTACAGCGAGGTTGTGGACCGCACGGCGGCCGATACGGCATTTGCGCTGGCGCGCAGGCAGGCGCACGCCCAGGAGCGCGATGTGCTGGACGCGGCGGCCGCAGCAGGGCACCGCTTTGCCCCAGGCCAGGCATTCAATGCCATCGCGCGCCTGCACGCCGAGAGCACGCAGCGGTCGCATGAGGTCATCGCGTCGGTGCACTCTGCTCGCCTGCAGCAGGAGCGATCGGACAGGATGCGCCTCATCCGCGCCCAGCTCGACACGCGCATGGATCGTGTGAAAAAGCTGCACCAGCAGACGGCCGAGGCGTTCCGCCTCAAGATGCAGGCCCGCGGGATGTGGGTGGGTGACCAGAATGCAGTGATCGACGCCTCGAACAGCAAGCACGCGACGGGGGCCCAGTTCCAGGCACGGCTCGACGCCTTGCTGCGCGAGACGACCGCCCGGCGCCACGGCAGCGTGGTCAGCGCGCTGGAGATTGGCGACCGCCAGGTGGAAGTGGGTCGCCTCAAACTCATGAATGGCCAGGAGCTGGTGGACCTGCTGGGGCAGATGGTGGGCACCTTGCTCAATCAGATCCGGGCCAGCGGCAGCTACAACGGCTCGGAGCGGGATGTGACGGACTGGGATTCAGTCCTGGCCTAGGTCCCCCCTCTAGGGTTCGACGGCAGGCGTGCCCCCGGGGAAACTCCCCTGCATGCCTGCCCACAAATTCAAACTTGAGATAGACCAGGGGGCCACCTACGACAAGGTGGTGACCTGGAAGGCTGGCGCCAAAGCCGCGACCGCCGCACCCGTGGACCTCACGGGCTGCAAGGCGCGCGCTCAGATCCGCGCCGAAGTCGACAGCCCCGACGTACTACTGGCACTGACCACCGAGAACGGCCGCATTGAGCTTGGCGGTCCAGCCGGCACCATCCGCATCCTCATCGATGCAGCCACCACGGCGGAGATCACCTGGGAGTCGGGCGTCTACGACTTGGAGGTGGTGTTCCCGGGTAGCGGCAGGGTGGTGCGCCGGATGGCTGGCAGCGTGTTGGTGTCCAAGGAGGTCACGCGCGATGCATGACGTCCTGGAGGTCCAGACAATCGAAATCCTGCGTGAAGTCGTGCAGGAGGTGGTGCTGCTTGAGCCCCAGGGCGGTGAGCAGATTCTGGAGATCCCCACCGAGCACCTGCTGCTGGAGCTTGCGCCCGGCGACATGATGCTGGAGCAGGTTGAATCCCTGGTGCTGCTGGAAGTCGGCACCCAGGGCCCGCCCGGGCCGCCAGGCATCCCTGGCCCCGCCGCCGGGCAGGCGCTGCAGCGCGCGGCCGCCGAAACCCTGAGCGCGCTGCGCGGGGTCCATGAGCTGCCCAGCGGGCAGGTGGCCCTGGCGGACGCCGCGCAGGCAGCCCACGTTTTTGCGCTGCTGGGCGTGACCTTGACTGCGGCCGACACCGGCCAGCCGGTGAATGTGCAGCGTACAGGCGTGATTGACGACCAGGGCTGGGCGTGGACAACGGACCAGCGCGTGTACCTGGGCCAGGGCGGGGCGCTGGTGCAGCAGCCGCCCGTCACCGGATTTGACGTGCTAGTCGGGATGGCTCTTTCCCCCACCCGGCTGCTTTTGAACATCCAAGACCCTATCGAACTGGAGTAACCCATGGCAACTCAACCAACTCAAGGTTTCCTGGCCCGCGTGGCAGGCAAGACCAAGCAGCTTTTTGGCCTGGCGACGTCTGCTGGCGCTGCTGATGCCGGCAAGATTGTGGCCACCGGCCCCGATGGCCGCCTGGACCTGAGTCTGATGCCTGTAGGCATTGGCTCCAATTCCACATCGTGCCCCGCAAGCGAGGCCCTTGGGGCCGGCAAGTTCGTGAATTTTCATGCCAATGCCGGTGCTTTGAATGTGCGCCTGGCGGACAACAGCAACGGGCGCCAAGCCGACGGATTTGTGAAAGATGCGGTGGCCTCGAACGGCACAGCAGTCGTTTCCCCGCTGGATAGCACGAACTCGGGTCTCACCGGTCTGTCGCCTGGCGCCCGCTACTGGCTGGGCACGGCCGGCGGCGTCATCACCGCAGCACTTGATCCG
>JAMNYN010000099.1 GCA_023622805.1 Pseudomonadota bacterium
GGTCTTCTGCAGGTTGGGAAGGCGCAGCGCAGCGTCGCATTGAGCTCGGTCAAAGCTCGCAGAGACGCGGACTCGGTCCTCTACCGTGCAGTGGCAAGTCGGCACGCCGTTATAGCTGCCAGCCTTGAAAGGATTGGTGTCTGTGGTCATATGGCCGCCATATCCAGAGTGATCGAGTCGTACTCGCCGGTGGCATCGTCGCGCTTGTAGAAGCGGATGTACGGCTTGGTGCTGGCAATCTGGATGCTGTCTGAGATCGCCTTCATGGCCTGCAGCCAGTCGTCGTCTTTAATCTCCAGCCGGCGCAGGCCGAGCACGCGCCCCGTGTTGATCTTGCCCTGCTTGTCGACCTGGAACGCGTCGTTGATCAGCACCTTGATGTTGTCGTCGGCGCTCGCGGCCCAACGGGTGACGCACTGGTCGATGAGAACCTTGGCGGCCTGCAGCTGCTCGCCAAAGACGATGTGGTCCTGCATCTGACGCACCAGCTTGAGCCGCCCGTCAAACGTGGCCAGCGTGACATTGCCCTTATCGCCGCCGCGCTCTGGCTTTGCAGCTCGGCCATGGTGCAGAGGTCACGCACGACCTGGTCGCGTAACTTGTCGATGTCTTTGACCTTGCTCTCGGGTATCAGGTTGCCGCGGGCGTCTTGCCAGTAGCCGGGCGGAATTGTTTGGGAAATATTTTGTTGAGTCATGTGTCGCTCTCGGATGGGTCAGCAGCTGAAACCGCGGCTGGGGATGCGTTTGAAGTCTTCGGCGCCTGCGCGCACGGCCGGGGCCTGGCTTTGCGTCCATGTGGGTCCACGCATGCGGTCGTACTGCGCAGGTGGCACGGCATTGGTAGCGCGCAGCGGTGTCTCAACCAGGCGCGGGTGGCCTACGCCACGTGGAGTTTTTTTGGCAGTACTCACTCGGAACTCCTTTGTTCGGACTGGGAATTGCGGGCGACTTGCTCTCGCATGCGGCGCACGGTGGGGCTCATGCCCTGCGATGTCTGTGGGCTGGTCACCGGCTGGGAGGCTGGTTGCAATGCCTGTCCGATGGACACCGGACCATCGACCCGGGCGGGCCGCGGGCCGCTGCGCTTTTCTTCTTCGCGCAGCTGTTCGGCCGCGGCTTCATGCTTTTCGGCCATGCCGGCGATCACGGCGTAGAGGTAGCCGTGCCCTTTCATAGGCAGCTCCAGACGCTGCGCGTCACGCGCGGCCAGCATCTGGTCGATTGCCAAGGTCCAGGCCGTCAGCGGTGCAGCCCAGTCGCGGCCTTTGTGGGTGATGGCGCGCCGCTCCAGATCAGGCAGCAGTTGTAGGATCAGTTTGATTTTCTTGGCGGCGGTCAGGCGCTGCTTCGCTGGAGTGAACAGCGCCAGGTACTGCAGGACACGGGCACCCATGGGAACGCTGACGGATACAAGGCGTTCCAGAGCTTGGCGGTCCACTTCGCTGGCGAAGGCTGTGGTCAGATCAAATTCGCTGCCGCACACGGCGCAGGACAGGTCGGCGCTCATATGCCCCAGCCTCCCCACACAACGCCGCCCACGGCCATCGCGGTGGAAAATCCCAGTGCGCTGAAAATTGCGAGGATCAGCACGAATCGCGCGACCTTTTCCTTCCGCGACGTGGTTGGAGGGCTGCTTTCGATAGTGCCTGGCGCAAAGTAAAAGCCAGGCGTGCATCCGCAGTTGGGCCGTGCGGTGCATACGCCGATCTCGGCGCAGGTGCGGTGGATGTTTTTCTGAGATTGCTTCATGCAGGTTGTCTCCATACAAAAAGGGCTGCGACGCTGCGCGCCCCAGGGAAATCGGCCAGGGCTTGCACAACAGCCTCCACACCGTCGACGAACAGGCCGGTGTAGCGGCCACGGCGGCCGTCGGCCAGGGTGATATGGACGCGGTAGATGGCCATGGCTCAGCAGCTCGCAATCACTTGGGCGTCCACTTGATGCCAGCCCGCGCGCGTGGCAGCGTTCATGGCGCGGCACACCAGGTTGTTCACCACCAGGGGGTAGCACTCGCTGCGGACGTCCGTGGGCTTGCCGCCCCGGGGCATGTGCACCAAGCGGGCCCGGATCGCGTCGGCTGCGTCGGTGGCGAACACGTCCTCATACTTGAGGTCGAATCGCGCGAACTTGTGGCGCAGGTAGCCCTCCAGCTCGGAATCCAGGGGGCCTAGCTCCACAATCTCGCAGCGCTGGGCGACCTCACGAACCTCCGCGTTTTGGCTGCTCAGTCGGTCACGCAGCTCGGGCTGCCCGATCAGGGCGACACCTACCAGTCGGCGCATGCCATCCTTGAGCTCCATGAAGCGCTTGAGGTGCTTGATCGTTGCGCTGGGCAAGCAGTGGGCCTCCTCGATCAGCAGCAGGTGGCGCCGGCCGGCGCGATGGCTGGCCTTGAGCAGCGTGTGCACTTGGGCGAAGCGCGCTTCAGGGCTGCTCTTGACCTGGAGCGCTGGGTCCAGCGCGGCAGCGATAGCCTCTGCGATGTGGCTGGACTTGAGCGTTTTTCCCTTCAGATCGGTGGCCTCCATAGCCAGCACATAGGGGCGGATGATCAGCACATCGCGTTTGTCGGCCTTGAGGCGCTCTTCCAGGTCTTCGGCCAAGGTGGACTTGCCGGCACCCGACTCGCCCACTACCGCCATGAAGCCGTGGTTATTGGCGCAGTCGTTCAGCGCGGCGCGCACGTAGCGCACGCCGGGCGTCTGGAACACATCGTCGGGTGTCTGCACATCGTCCTGGAAGGGATTGCGCGGCAGGCCGAAGTGCGTGCGGGCCTCGGGGGTCAAAGATTCGTTTTGCAGTAGCATGGTTTCCTCCTCGGGGGTTACGGTTTCAAACGGGACTTCAGGGGCGGCCCTGGTGAGGTACGAACTCACCAGGGCCAACTTTTTGGAGCTGTGCCAGCTCATGCGCCTCCGGCCACCCCGCGCAGGCTGGCGCGCACCGTC
>JAMNYN010000464.1 GCA_023622805.1 Pseudomonadota bacterium
GTATGGCCGTACGCACCTGGCGCTCCAGCGCCGGCACATCGGGCCGCTCCGGCGTGCGGATATAGGTGTGGGCGAACAGGCCGTAGAGCATGGTCTGGACCACGCGTGCGGCCTCGCGCGTGGGAAAGTCCGCGGGCAGGTCCGATGCGGCTTCAAGCACCGTGCCCCATTCGCTCACGAAGCGCTCGTACATGGCGCGGTAGGCCTCGGCGCTGGAGTAGTGGCGCTCGAGCAGGTAGTGCGCGCCCCACTCCTGCGGCTCCCCCCTGTGGGCCGCGAACTGGGAGGTGATGACCGCGTCGACCATGCCCCGCAGCGGGCGCCCCGCGGCCTCGGCGCCGGCGGCGCGCAAGGCCACCAGCAAGGTCTTGGTGCGCAGATGCAGGCAGACCCGCGCCAGGTCTTGCTTGCTGGCGAAGTACTCGTAGAAACTGCCCAGGCCGGTGCCGGCCAGGGAGACGATTTCACGGATCGTAATGCTCGCATACCCTTGCTCCACCAAAAGCCGAACAAAGGCTTGCTGCAGCGCCAGCGAAGTGTGCAGCGCGCGCGACTGGCGGGGCTTTCTGCGGGGGGCCGAGGGGCTGGTCGTACGGTGAGAGGGCATGGGGCGGAATCCGAACACCTCAAGGCGCTGTTGTGCCTAGAATTTTGAAAAGCGCGCGTCGCTGCTTCCGGGCCAGTGCCTGGGCGGGATGCGCAACAAGAAAGGAGACAAGATATGCACGCCACGATTGTGACTCCCCAGACCGCCGATCTGCCCACCGCCGTCTATGCCCGGGACGCAGAGCTGTGGCAGCCCAGCGTGCTGTCGCGCGGCCCCTGGGATGCGCGCGCCCAGCATGGCGGCGCCCCCAGCGCCCTGCTCGTGCACCTGGCCGAAAGCGCCATCACCGAGCCGGGCTGGCAGCTCACGCGCCTGAGCATGGAGCTGATCAAGCCCGTGCCCGTGGCGCCGCTGACCGTGCGCCAGGAGCTGCATGCCGCGCGCTCCACCACCCGCATGACGCTGGAGCTGTACGCCGACGACATGCTGGTGGCCCGGGCCCACGCCCTGCTGCTGCGCGGACAGCCGTTTGCCCTGCCAGCGCAGACGCCGGGCTGGACAGCGCCGCGCCTGCTGCCCCTGCCCCAGAATTGCACCGAACGCTTGCGCATTCCCGGCCTGCCCGGGGGCACGGCCTTTCACACTGCCGCCGTCGAAGGCCGCGTGGCCCAGGGCGACCCCAGCCAGCCGGGCGCGGCCGCCGCCTGGTTTCGGCTCAGCGTCCCCCTGGTGCAAGACCAGCCCAACTCCCCCGCCATGCGCGCCGCGGCCGCCGCCGACTTCGGCAACGGCCTGAGCTGGGTGCTGCCGGCCGAACGCTATCTTTTCGCCAACGCCGACATGAGCCTGCACCTGCACCGCGCGCCCCAAGGCGAGTGGATAGGCGTGTCCTCGCAAACCCATGCCGACGGCGGCGGTGCGGGCACCACCTTGTCCCAGCTCTACGACGAACACGGCCCGGTCGGCGTCGCCGTCCAGTCCCTGGTGCTGCGCGAACGCAACGCCCCCGCGGCGTCGCGCCCCGACTGAACCCACCCCCTTCCCAAGGAGAGTCACCATGATTGGCATCCACCCCGACAACCAGGTCCCCGAACTCAAGGACTACAACCTCTACACCAGCGACCCCGGGCTGCGCCGTGCCGTGGCGCGCGGCGGCGCCCAGTGGCGCGACGCCGAACTGGTGCGCCAAGGGGCTGAGTACGGCGCCGAAGCCACCTTGCGCGCGGCCGAAGACGCCAACCGCTACACGCCCGAACTGCAAGCCCTGTCGCCCTCCGGCGAGCGCATAGACCAGGTGAAATTCCACCCGGCCTGGCACTCCCTGATGGCCATGGCCAGGCGCAATGGCATTGCCAACCTGCCGTTCTTCGACGCGCGCCCGTCGGCCTGGTCGGCCTACGGTGCTTCGCTGTACATGCACAGCCAGATCGAATCCGGCTCCACCTGCCCGACCACCATGACCAAGGCCTGCATCCCTTTGATGCGCCTGAACGCACCACTGTACAAAACCACAGTTGATCTGCTGGCCTCGCTGGAACACGACCCGCGCGACATTCCGCTGGCCCACAAACGCTCCATGACCGTGGGCATGGGCATGACCGAAAAGCAGGGCGGCAGCGATGTGCGCAGCAACACCACGCTGGCCGTGCCCGCGGGCCAGGGCCCCTGGGGCGAGGAGTTCCGGCTCACCGGCCACAAGTGGTTCTTCTCGGCCCCCATGTGCGACGGCCACCTGGTGCTGGCCAAGACCCAGGAGCGCGGCGATACCTGCTTTTTCGTGCCCCGCTGGCAGCCCGACGGCAGCAAGAACCCCATCCACATCCAGCGCCTGAAGGACAAGGTCGGCAACCGCTCCAACAGCAGCAGCGAAGTGGAGTTCAAGGACGCCTTTGGCGTGCTGATAGGCGAAGAGGGCCGGGGCATCGCTACCATCATCGAGATGGCCACCTTCACGCGGCTGGACTGCGCCCTGGCCAGCGCCGGCTACATCCGCCAGGCGCTGGCCCAGACCCTGCACTACACGCGCAACCGCCATGCCTTTGGCAAGGCCT
>JAMNYN010000426.1 GCA_023622805.1 Pseudomonadota bacterium
ATCCGCTGGAAGTCGATCTGCGCGCCAAGCCGGCGACTGCCCCTGCCGCCGCCGGCCCGGCTGCCGCCGACAAGGCCCAGCCCGCTGCTTCCGGCCCTGCGGCCAAGTCCTGAGAAAGCCGCACGCCATGGCGCAGTTCTTCATCAACCGGCCCATCTTTGCCTGGGTCATTGCCATCGTCATCATGCTGGCGGGGGCCTTGTCGATTTTCTCCCTGCCGCTGGAGCAGTACCCGGATATCGCGCCGCCGCGCGTGACCATCAGCGCGATCTATACCGGCGCTTCGGCCGAGACCGTGGAAAACTCGGTCACCCAGCTCATCGAGCAGCAGCTCAAGGGCATCGACAACCTGCTGTACATGGGCTCGACCAGCGACCAGTCGGGCAGTTCGCGCACCACGCTGACCTTCAGCCCTGGCACCAACATCGACGTGGCCCAGGTGCAGGTGCAAAACAAGCTGCAGTCGGCGATGAACCGCATGCCCGAGGCCGTGAAAAGCCGCGGCGTGTTCGTCAACAAGGGCGGCAACGACTACCTGACGACCTATAGCTTCACCTCGCCCGACCCGAACGTGAGCCAGGTCGACATCGGCGACTACCTGACCAGCAACGTGGTCGACGTGATCGGCCGTGTGGACGGCGTGGGCGATGTGCAGGTCTTCGGCACGGGCTATGCCATGCGCATCTGGATGGACCCGGCCAAGCTGCAGCAGTACGCGCTGATGCCTTCGGACATCATCGCTGCGCTCAACAACCAGAACGCCCAGGTCTCGGCGGGCCAGCTCGGCGCGCTGCCGGCCGTCAAGGACCAGCAGCTCAACGCCACCATCACGGCGCGTACCAAGCTCAAGACCGTGCCCGAGTTCGAGGCCATCCTGCTCAAGACCACGCCCGACGGCGCGGCCGTGCTGCTCAAGGACGTGGCGCGCGTGGAGCTGGGCGCGGACAACCTGACCATCACTTCGCGGCTCAACGGCCGCCCCGGTGCCGGCCTGGGCATTGTGCTGGCCGACGGCGCCAACGCCACGGCCGTGTCCGATGCGGTCAACGCCAAGCTGGCGCAAATGCAGCCGTTTTTCCCCAACGACCTCAAGCCTTTCATCAGCTCGGACTCGACACCCTTCGTGCGCGCCTCCATCGAGGAAGTGGTCAAGGCCCTGTTCGAGGCCATGCTGCTGGTGGTGGTGGTGATGTTCCTGTTTCTGCAGAACCTGCGCGCCACGCTGATTCCAGCGATTGCCGTGCCGGTGGTGCTGCTGGGCACCTTCGGCGTGCTGTCGGTGGCGGGTTTTTCCATCAACACCCTGACCATGTTCGGCCTGGTGCTGGCCATCGGCCTGCTGGTCGACGATGCCATCGTGGTGGTTGAAAACGTCGAGCGCGTGATGACCGAAGAGGGCTTGTCGCCCAAGGAAGCCACGCGCAAGTCCATGGCCGAAATCACGCCGGCGCTGGTGGGCATCACGCTCACGCTGTCGGCCGTGTTCATTCCCATGGCCTTCTTCGGCGGCTCCACGGGCGTGATCTATCGCCAGTTCTCCATCACCATCGTCTCGGCCATGGTGTTGTCGGTGTTCGTGGCGCTGACACTCACGCCTGCGCTGTGCGCCACCTTGCTCAAGCCCGTGGTCAAGGGCCAGGGCCACCATGGCGGTGCGCCACGCCGCGGCCTGATGGGGCTGGGCGACCGCTTCTTCAAGGGCTTCAACAAGGGTTTTGATCGCAGCTCCCACATGGCGCAAACCACGGTCGGCCGCCTGCTGCAACGCAGCAAGCGCATGGCGCTGGTGTTCCTGCTGATCTGCGCCGCCACGGCTTTCCTGTTCACCAAGCTGCCCACGTCTTTCCTGCCGGTCGAAGACCAGGGCTATATGCAGGTGCAGATCACGCTGCCTTCGGGTGGCTCGAACGCGCGCCTGCAAGCGGTGATGTCCGAAGTCCAGCAGTATTTCGCCAAGCAGCCTGACGTGGTGAGTTTCAACTCCATCACCGGCCTGAGTGGCGACCAGTCGTCGGCGCGTGGCTTTGTACGGCTCAAGAGCTGGGCCGAGCGCCCGGGTCCGGACCAGACCGCCGATGCCATCGCCCGCAAGGCGACCAAGGACCTGAGCCGCCTGCGCGACGCACGCATCTTCGTGATGCTGCCGCCCGCCGTGCGCGGCCTGGGCTCGAACGCGGGCTTCAACTTCCAGCTCAAGGACTTGAACGGCCTGGGCCACACCGCCTTGATGGCGGCGCGCGACCAGTTGCTGGAGCTGGCCAAGAAGGAGCCGTCCATCAACAATCTGCGCAGCAACAACCTGGACGACAGCTCGCAGCTGGGCGTGGCGATCGACGACCGCAAGGCCGCGGCTTTAGGCGTGAGCACGGCCAACATCAACAGCGTGCTGTCCACGGCCATGGGCGGCGTCTACGTCAACGACTTCCTGAGCAACGGCCGCGTCAAACGCGTCTACGTGCAGGGCGACGCGCCGTTTCGCATGCTGCCCCAGGACATCAACCAGTGGACGGTGCGCAATGACAAGGGCGAGATGGTGCCGTTCTCGGCCTTCGCCCGGTCCGAATGGACTTACGGCTCGCCGCAGCTGCAGCGCTAC
>JAMNYN010000259.1 GCA_023622805.1 Pseudomonadota bacterium
CTCGCCGGCGATGCGGCCCATATCGTTCCGCCCACGGGCGCCAAGGGGCTGAACCTCGCGGCTTCGGACGTGGGCTATCTGGCGCGTGCCTTTGCCCAGTACTACCAGGAGCGCAGCAGCGAAGGCATAGACCGCTACTCGGAAGTCAGCCTGCGCCGTGTCTGGAAAGCCGAGCGCTTCTCGTGGTGGATGACCTCGCTGATGCACCGCTTCCCCGAGGCGGGCGCCTTCGAGCACAAGATGCAGGAGGCGGAACTCGACTACCTGGTGCACTCGCGCGCCGCATCGACCGCCCTGGCCGAGAACTATGTGGGCCTGGCAATGGATTGACGCCCCCCTGAGCGGCCACCCGTGGACTGGTCCCTGGATGGCCGGCGGCCCCCTTGCTGGGGCGCGGCAGCTGCATGGGCTGTGAGCGCTGGACGGCACTATGAAGCCCAAGAAGCCGGGCAGGGATTTTTCAAAAAAGTGCCGTTGCCGGCCTGCAGGTCGCCGGCCCCGGCGTTAAGCTAGCAAGCTATGACGCACGTCACTTTCTCACCCCCCTATACCCGCCCCGACCAGACCGCCAGCCTGCTGCGCAGCCAGGGGTATGCCGTTTTGCAGCCGAGCGACGTGGCCGCCTGGATCGGTGCCACGCCTGAGGAATTGCAGGCCTTGGCCGACGACTGGATGGATCTGCCGCCCGACGAGCACCTCAAGGATGGCGGGCGCTATCGGCGTCGGCGCCATTCCTGCTTTGTCGCGGAAGACGGCGGCCTGGTGCAGGTGCCGCACCGCGCCCATTGGCAGCCGGTGGAGTACAACGCACTGCATGGCGGCATGCTGCGCATGTTCGCGCCCATGAACGACGCCACGGTGGCCCAGTCTGCCTGGCGCAAGCTGCTGGTGCAGATGGGTCATTTGTCCGATCAGGTGTTTCGCCCCGAAGGCCAGGCCGTGCCATGGTTCATCGAAGCGCACCAGTTCCGCATCGACACCACCCACGGCATAGGCCGGCCGACGCCCGAAGGCGCGCACCGTGATGGCGTGGATCTGGTGGCGGTGTTTTTGGTGGCGCGCGAAGGCGTCAAGGGCGGCGAAACCCGCGTGTTCGAAGCCTCGGGCCCGCAAGGCCAGCGCTTCACGCTGACCGAGCCCTGGTCGGTGATGCTGCTCGACGATGCGCGCATGATCCACGAGACCACGCCCATCCAGCCGGAAACCGCGGGTGGCTATCGCGACACGCTGGTGGTAACCTGCAGGCAGCAGGGATTTCAGGGGGCGGAGTTCGACAATTTGTTGTGATTTGCGCAGTATCAATGCGTAGCCTATGCCGCAGTGCGACACTGGAGGCAGCGACAGGCCAAGCCCCGGCCTGCAGAGTCCATTCTGAGGAGAAAACACCATGTACAAGCACATTCTGGTTCCCGTCGACGGATCGACAACGTCCTTGCTCGCAGTCTCCAAGGCCGCGGAGCTGGCCAAGATCTTTGGCAGCAACGTGACGGCGGTCTACGTGGTCGACCCCTATCCGTTCACCGGCGTGGGCGCTGATTTCGCTTACGGCCAGGCCCAGTACCTGAGCGCCGCCACGGCCGAAGCCAATGCCGCGCTCGAAGCCGTGCGCAAGATCATGGATGAAGCCGGCCTGCCCGTGACCACCGTGGTGGGCGAGGGCCATGCGGTGCACGAAGGCATCGTGCGGGTGCTGGAGAGCTCCGGTGCCGACCTGATCGTCATGGGCTCCCATGGCCGCCGCGGCCTGGAAAAGCTGATGCTCGGCAGCGTCACCGCGCGCGTGCTGCGCTCGGTGCATGTGCCGGTGCTGGTCGTGCGCCCCTGATGCCGCCTAGGGCGTCGTGAAAAGCCGCTGGTGACAGCGGCTTTTTTTGTGCCCCACGGTACTGCCCCGGAAGGGGCAGTCAGCGCCTCAGAACGTGTGGACTACGCCGGCCGACAGGCCTGTGGCACGGGCCTTGTTGGCCGCACCCTGGAAGCCGTTGCGCCAGCGGGTGTTGTCCAGTTCGGCGTAGACCTTGGTGCGGCGCGAGAGCTTGTATTCCGCAAAAGCCACCAGGCGGCCGTAGCCGTCGTCGGCCGTGCCGGTGCGCGTGCGGTCCACCTTGTAGTAGGCCGCTGTCAGGTCGGCCTGGGGGGTGACGGACCAGGTGGCGCCCGCGGAGAGCACGCGCTGCACCGTGTGCTTGTCGGCGGCGGTCTCGGCCTTGTTGCGCCCGGCGTTCGCCGCCAGTCGCACGCTGCCCCATTGGTAGGCCGCGCCCAGCGTGGCGCCGTCCAGCGTGCGCTGGTTGACGTCCTTGAAGGTCTGGAAAGCGCCGGACAGCGTGAAGCCGCGCGCGGCATAGGCCAGGCCCAGTCCTCGCGAGGACTGTGCGCCGCTGTGTGCAGCCACTTCGCCCAGGCCCCACATGGCCCTGGCCGTCAAGCCGCCCCAGCGGCCGGTGAACTTGAGCGCATTGTCGAGGCGGTAGGAGCCCGAAGTCGCTCCCGCGCTGCCGAACTGTATGCCCAGGCCGTGCTGGCTCAGCGCCGTCACGCCGATGTTGGGGTTGAAGCCGGCAAAGCGCATGCCCAGCGGGTCCACG
>JAMNYN010000333.1 GCA_023622805.1 Pseudomonadota bacterium
TTTCGGCTCGGACGAGTTGATCCTGGAACGCGCAGTGATCGAGCCGCGCCATATCGAGATCCAGATCTTTGCCGACAGCCACGGCAATGTGATCCACCTCGGCGAACGCGACTGTTCGGTGCAGCGCCGCCACCAGAAGCTCATCGAGGAGGCGCCTTCACCCGCCGTGAACGCTGCGCTGCGCGAACGCATGGGACAGGCCGCCGTCGCTGCCGCCCGGTCCATCCAGTACGTGGGTGCGGGCACGATGGAGTTCCTGCTGGACCTCAGCGGCGCTTTCTACTTCATGGAAATGAACACCCGCCTGCAGGTCGAGCATGCGGTGACCGAAGCCATCACCGGCCTGGATCTGGTGGAGTGGCAGCTGCGCGTGGCCGCCGGCGAGCCCCTGCCCCTGGCGCAGGACGGGGTGCAACTGCAAGGCCATGCCATCGAAGTGCGCCTGACGGCCGAGGACGTGGCCGCGGGATTTCTGCCGCAAAGCGGCCCAGTGCTGCGCTGGCGTCCGCCCAGCGCGCGCCACGACGTGCGCGTAGACCATGGGCTGCGCGAAGGCGGCGCCGTGCCGCCCCATTACGACTCCATGGTCGCCAAGCTGGTGGCCCACGCCCCGACCCGCGAGGAAGCGCGGCGCAAGCTACGCCTGGCCTTGCAGGACTGCGCGCTGCTGGGCATTGCCAGCAACCAGGGCTTTCTGGCCGACTGCCTCGCCCATCCGGCTTTCGTCAGCGGCGAAGTCCACACCGGCTTCATTGCCCAGCACATGGGCCAAGCCACGCAGCCGCAATGCCCCGACGCCACCACGCTGGCCATCGCCGCGCTGTGCGTGGCCGGCTGGCCGGCGCACGACGCCGAGCGGCTGGGCCGTCCGGAATTCGGCATCGCACTGGAGATGGGCCGCGAGCGCTGGACTGTGCGCCTGCAGCCCGAGGCCGGTGGCGTGCATGCCGTGGTCCATGCGGCCGGCGGTGAGCGCGAGACCGTGCGCCTGCTGCGCTTGCAGGCGTCGGACGATGGCTGCTGTTGGCTGGAATGCAACGGTCAGGCCCAGCAGGTGCTGCATGCCCTGGAGGCCCAGGCCGTGCACCTGTTCACGCGGGGCCGCGCCTGGCGCTTCACGCCCGTCGATGCGCGCCGAACGCGGGTCCTGGACAGCGGCGATGGCGCCATCCACGCACCGCTGGCCGGGCGCATTGCCGCCGTCCATGTCGGCCTGGGCGACACCGTGCAGGCCGGACAGGCCCTGGTGGTACTCGAAGCCATGAAGATGGAACACAGCCTGTGCGCGCTGTTTGCCGGCCGCGTCGCGGAACTCAGCGCCCAGGTCGGCGGACAGGCGCGCGCGGGCAGCAAGCTGGTACAGGTCATCGCGCTCAGCGCAGAGGAACCCGCATGAACAAGCAAAGCATACGCATAGGCGGCGCCTCCGGCTTCTGGGGCGACTCGGCCATCGCCACGCCCCAGCTGCTGGCCGTGCCGGGACTGCAATACCTGGTCTACGACTACCTCGCGGAAACGACCATGTCCATCATGTCGCGCGCCCGGGCTAAGGACCCCCAGGCGGGCTACGCCACGGATTTCGTGACTTCGGCCATGGCACCTCACCTGGCGCAGATTCTCGGGCGCGGCATCCGCGTGATCGCCAATGCCGGCGGGCTCAATCCCCAGTCTTGCGCCGACGCATTGCTGGCGATTGCCGCCAGGCAGGGGCTGCAGCCCAAGGTCGCCGTGGTGGTCGGCGACGACCTCATGGAACGCATGCCCGGCTGGTGCGAGCAAGGCCTGCGCGACATGCACAGCGGCGAAGCCCCGCCAGCGAAGCTGATGTCGGCCAATGCCTATGTAGGCGCACAAGGCATTGCCAAGGCGCTTTCCTGGGGCGCCGACATCGTCATCACCGGGCGCTGCGTCGACAGTGCGGTGGTGGTGGGCGCGCTGGCGCATGAGTTCAATTGGTCGTGGACCGACTGGGACCGACTGGCCAGCGCCACCCTGGCCGGCCACGCCATTGAATGCGGCGCCCAGGCGACTGGCGGGCTGTTCACCGACTGGCAACTGGTCAAGGACTGGGACCGCATGGGTTACCCCGTGATCGACTGCGCCGAAGACGGCAGCTTTGTGCTGTCCAAGCCCAAAGGCAGCGGCGGCCTGATCCATCCCGCCGCCGTCGCCGAGCAGGTGCTCTACGAAATCGGCGATCCCGGCGCCTACCTCATGCCCGACGTGACCTGCGACTTCCGCCAAGTGCGCACCGAGGCCCTGGACGCCGACCATGTGCGTGTCAGCGGCGCGCGCGGCCGCGCTCCGGGCGGCGACTACAAATCCAACGGCACCTGGCTGGACGGCCACCAGATCGCGCTGGCCATGGTGATTCGCGGCATCGACGCGCCGGCCAAGGCCGAGCGCACGGCGCAGGCCCTGCTGGACAGAACGCGGCGCATGCTGACCGAGCAAGGCTACGCCGACTACTCCGAAACCAGCATTGAGTTCCTGGGCTGCGAGGCCTTGTACGGCCCGCACGCGCAAAAGCTGCCGACACGCGAGGTGCTGCTGCGCCTGGCCGCACGCCATGCCGACCCCACGGCCT
>JAMNYN010000162.1 GCA_023622805.1 Pseudomonadota bacterium
GCTAGGATGCAGCCCATGGCTGGGCAGCAGGTTGAAGCGCTGCAGCGGTGCGGACTGGATGGCGGGGGTCACAGGGCCTCGGAATTCAATGCCGGCGACGCCGGCAGGGAGCGCTTGCGGTAGCGCCAGAAGCCGTAGGCCAGCGCGGCCAGCGCGAGTACGGCAATGCCTGCCAGCGACCACAGCAGAATGCTCAGACCAGGGGCCGTGTGCGCCGGAACTTCGAAGCCCCAGACCGATTGCAGGCCCGCTTCAGCGGGCATGGCGCCGGGGCGCGTCTGCGAGGCGACGAACACCACCGACACCCGGTCCGCGGTCAGGCTGGGAATGCTGTTGGTGACCAGGCGGCGGATTTGCGGCTGGATGATTTCGAGGTTGTAGCCGTCCTGGTGCTTGATGAAGATCGCGGCCGTGGAGGGCACGCCGGTTTCTCCGGCCGTGCCGCGTTCGGGCAGCACGACATGCACGCGGGCGGCGAGCACGCCGTCGATCTTGGACAGCGTGTTCGACAGCTCCTGCGACAGGGCATAGATGTAGCGCGCGCGCTCTTCGAGCGGCGAGGAAATCAGGCCTTCCTTCTTGAAGACCTGGCCCATGCCCGCGAAGCGTTCGCGCGGCAGCCCGTTGTCGCGCAGCACTTCGAGGGCACGACCCACATCGCCCGACGCCACGCGCACGCCGACCATGCCCTCCTTGCCGGACACTTTCTCGGTGGGGATGTCGGCCTTGATCAGCGCGGCCAGCACTTCGTTGGCCTCGCTTTCGGGAATCGCACCCATCAAATCCACGCGCCCACCGCAGGCGGTGAGCACCAGGCAGGTTCCAAGCGCGACGGCTTGCAGCCAACGGCGCAGCCAGGGGAGCGCGAAAAATCGGAAGTTCATTGCACGCGCACCAATTGGTCGAAGTTTTGCGTGGAGCGGCTGATGGCCTTGCCCACCATGTCGTATTGCACCGATACCTGGGCCAGTTGCAGCTGCAAGCTGAACATTTGCCGCAGATCCAGGTTCGAACTGCCGGAGTTCAGCGTCTTGGACACGTTCGCCCAGCCGTCGCTGAATTCGGTGGACATTTTTTGCATGCCCTGGAGCACCTTGTCGCCAAGATTCTCCGGGGCGACGGCGGAAACGGCCGGGTCGCTGGTGCTGGCGGCCACGGGGGCGGCCGCGGCCACGGCGTCAGGCGCGGGGGCCTGCATCAAGGCCGCGAATTGCTGGCTCGCGCTGGCATTCGGCGCCGCGGCCACGGGCGTGTCGGATATGGACTCAAGGCGTGAAGAGAGATGGCTGGCAACGATTTCCATGGAGGCTCCCGGAGATCAAGAGGAAAGGGCGGGTTCGGGCCGGGTGCCGAGCAGCCGGGCGGCAAGCAGCACGCCTTCGGACGGCGGGGTGGTGCGGGCACGCCCGACGAGCTGGCGCAACACATAGGTTCTTTCGCCCGTGCGTCCCGCCAATTGCAGTGCCAGGCCCTTGAAGGCCTCGAGCATGTCCGCTTCGGGGCCGTCGGGCAGCTTGACCGACTGCAGGCGCTGTACGGCTTCAAGGGCGCGGCCGGTGTTCATCAGCGCACTGGCCTGCCCCACAAAAGCGAAGGCACGATCAGGGCGCGCAAGCGCCAGGGCCTCGAAGATGCGCAGCGCCCGCGCCGCGTCTCCTCGACCGGCGGCCATGAAGCCCAGCTGGGTCAAGAGCTGAATGTCGTGGGCGTCAGGCAGCGGCATGCTGGTCCTGCGTGGAGGCCAGGGCCTGCAGCAGCAGGCCGGCGCGGGTGTGCTCTGTCAGGTCGGCGGGCAGCTGGGCGAGCCTGCGCAGCATCAGCAGCAGTTCGCGTGCCGCCTCGGGTACGTCCGCGGCGATCAAGGCCTCGGCCAGCGCCAGAGCGATGGCGCGCGATTCGGGCTCCACATACAAGGCCAGGGACAGCAACTGCATCGCCAGGATGGGATCGTCATTGCGCATTGCGCATTGGGCCTTGGTGCGGAGGTAGTCCGGGTTCGTGGGCGCATACACCAGCAGGAAGGAGAGGTAGGCGCTGGCTTGTTGCAACTGATCCGCCTGCAGCATGGCGCAGGCCATCGCATAAATCGTGGCCTGGCTGGCTTCGCTCAGGCGTTTCGTGCTGGGCAACTGCTCCAACTCGCGAACGTGGTCCGCGACCAAGGCGTCGAGGCGGGCGACAGTGGCGTTGACAGAAGTGGATGTCATGGCTGCGGCTCCTTAACCGAGGTTGCGTGCAATGGAGCGGTTGGTATCGATGCGCGCTTGGTCGACCGACTCCAACTTCTGCAATGCGTCCTGCGCGACCTCCCTGGCCTGCTGGATCGCGTCACTGGCCCGCGCGGACTGTGATTCGTGGCGCTTGGCGTTGGTTTCGTGGCGCTTGGCGTGCACATCGAAGGACTCGGCGCCGAATTTCATGCCCGCGGTCAGCGGTTGGCCGAGGAAGCCGTCGAGGATCTTGTTGCGCAAATCCGCCGTGTTCTTGATGCTGTCGGCCCGGTTGTTGATCTCTTGGACCTCCTGGAATTTCTCCTTGGCCAGGGCTGTCTTTTCTTGCGCTTCCTGGCGTTTCGCGCTGGCT
>JAMNYN010000729.1 GCA_023622805.1 Pseudomonadota bacterium
GCAGCAGCGCTTCCTGCAGGCCGTGGGCCCTGACGGCTATGTGGCGCAAACCATCCACTGGAACGTAGTGGGTCGCAAGACGCCGGCCCCTGCCGAGGTCGGAGCAAAGTGATGCTGCAGATGCTGCACGGCCACCGCTGGTCAACGGTGGTTGAAGCCATCACCACAGGGACCCTGGGCCTGCTGCTGCTCACCACCTTGCCCGTGGGTGCGCGGGCCAGGCCCGTAGCGGCACCCCAGCTGGAGCTGACAAGCCCCGCGCCGCAGCGCATGGAAAAGGCACGGGTCAATAATCAGACGATCGCCCCTTTGGATCCCGCGGTCCAGCGCATCGAGGCCCCCTCTGCGCTGCCGACGCCTGCCATGACGGCAGCGCCGGTGACCGCTTCACCCCTGCTGCCCCGGGATTCGCGTGACAAGGCCCTGGAGCGCGAACTACAGCAATTGCAACGCGCCGCGGCGCCCGCAAGTGGCTACGGCTCCACCGCGGTGGCGGCCCAAGCCGCATGGCAGCTGGGGCTGATCCACCTGCATGGCGCCGGCGTTCGAGTCGATCAGGCATTGGCCCTGCAATGGTTCGAGCGATCCACCAGTCAAGGGCGCGAGCCTTGGGCTTTTGCAGGCCTGGCCTGGTGTGCGATCGACGGCTGCACCGGCCCTCCCAATCCGGCCGCGGCCACACGCGCCATCCAGCGCCTGCGCGCGGCGCATCCGGGGCGGGCCGATTTTCTCAGCTGGCTGCAAGCCGCACGCCTCAATCCATTGCAGATCGCCACGCCCGGCCAGGCGAAAAGCACGGACTCGGCCAGCCTTGAAATGCAATTGCTGGAGCGCGCCGCCGCTGCCGACGACGTTCAGGCCAATATCGAGCTGGGCATCATGGCTTTCTCCAACCGGCAATTGTCACAAGCACAAGCCTACTTCCGCCGTGCGGCGCCCCGCTCAGCCATCGCCACCCACAATCTGCAAGTGCTGCAGGAGAATTCTCGCGCCATGTCAGGGCCCGTGGCACCGGCCTCGAACACTTCGGCGCAGTTTGCGCTGGACATGGCCCACATGTACCACCGCGGCCTGGGCGTGCCCGCCAATTTTTCCGAGGCGGTGCGCTTTTACCGGCTGGCCGAGCAACGCGGCAGCAAGGAGGCCCACAAGATGCTGGAACTCATCTTTTCCCGGCCCATGCCGGACGGCAGCCTGAACCCCGCCTGGATGCAGCAACTGGCCAATGCCGACCTCAATTCCCAGGGCCTCACCCTGGGCTCGGGCGTCAATGCCGCCCAGATGCAGCGTGAACCTAGCCCGCTGTTCGATCTTCTGGCGCCATCATGGCAAAAGCAAGTGCTGCAAATCGCGCAGTGAAGCGCCTCCCGCGGGCTTCAACCGGCGCGCTCAGACTTCGATATCTGGCCGGGTCCAGTCGATAGGGTCTTGCTGCAAGACCATGTCCATATCCAGGCCCAGGGCCTCTCCCACTTCGCCGGGAAAAGACACGGCCAGCGCGGGCGCGCCCAGTGCCGCATGCCGGGCTCGCACCCGCCATGCGGCCAGGTGCAGCAGGCCCGCCAAAGGCTCGCAGGCCTCACGCGCCAGCGGCGCCTGCATGTGCTGCAAGGCGGCAATCAGGTGGGCCGGCAATTGCCAGCGACGCGCCAGGCCGGCGCTCACCTCGGAGTAGGCAAAGCCCCACATCTTTTGCTCCAGACCTGCGCGACGCGGGTCCAGCGGTCCCAGGCGCAGGTTCAGCGTCGCCGCGCTGTCCGGCGCCTGCAGGTGGATCACCCACTCACCCAGACCGTGGATCAAGCCCACCGCATAGGCATGCGAGGGGTTGTACCGCACCAGGCTGGCCAGCGATCGTGCCAGCCGGGCCGTCTGCTGGCTGTAGCGCCAGAACGCCTGCAAGTCCACGCCCGGCACGGAGCGCGCGGCCCCGCCCTGCTGCGCCGCCTGCACCAGGGCCTGCAGACGAGGCGGGGCCAGCAGCATCAGGGCTTCGGCGATGCTGCCTATGCGCCCTGTCATCTGGTAGAGCGGCGCATTGGCCAGCATCAGCAGGCGCGCCGTCAGCACCGGGTCGGATGCGAACAGCGGGACCAGCCGCGACAAGGGCGGCTCGGGTGCAGACAGCTCCGTGCTCAGCAAAGCCACCGTACGCGGCAGACTGGGCAGTGCCACGGGCGTGGCCAACAGGTCGGACAAATCCATGGGGGTCAGAAAGCAGGCGTACTTGCAAGCAAATGTTGCTGCATTATCGACGGCCCCGGGCTGCAACTTGCGCTGCAGCCCCATTACCTCACGAACGAATCGCGGCGCTTACTTGTTGCGCCCGGGTTGCAGCTTGGCAAACGCCGAAGCCATGGCGCTTTGCGGCTCCGGCTCGCTGGCCCGGCGCGGCGCGGCCGTATAGCCCCGGCCCGCGCCTTCGAAGCGGTTGTCACGCGGGCCGTCGCGGCGCGCGGGCGCGGCATCGAGCTTCATCGTCAGGCTGA
The DNA here is from genome assembly GCA_023622805.1 of Pseudomonadota bacterium. Taxonomy (GTDB): domain Bacteria; phylum Pseudomonadota; class Gammaproteobacteria; order Burkholderiales; family Burkholderiaceae_C; genus Comamonas; species Comamonas bellezanensis. The sequence continues at coordinate 2,490 of JAMNYN010000729.1, forward strand.
TGCGCTTGCGCGCCACGTCGACTTCCAGCACCTTGACCTTGACGATCTGGCCGGTCTTGACGACTTCGCGCGCATCGGTGATGTAC
>JAMNYN010000699.1 GCA_023622805.1 Pseudomonadota bacterium
TCAAAGTGCTCAAGGACGCCATCGCGCGTGCGGGCTCGGTCGAAGGCGGTCTGCGCCACTATGTCGGCGCCGCCAACCTGCCCAACGACGGTGGCTATGCCGCCAAGGTGCTGGCCGAACACAACCGCCTGCGCCAGGCCGCCGGCCTGCGCCCCACCCCTGCCGCACCGAGCCAGCATCTGCTGACGGCCAAGCAAACCGTCCCGGCGACCACCGCCGCGGCCCCAGTCGCCAGCGCCGAACAGGTGGCGCTCAACACCAACCTTTGATCCACTGCCCCCTCGGCTGGGGCGTGCCGGTGGCATGGGCTGCGGCACAGACCCCAACCCGCGCGCGCCCTCTTGGCTGCGTAGGCCATTCGGCTCAGCTACACTAGCGGGGTACGCAACTGGCGATAGGCGTGGTCCAGGAAGGTTGAAAAACCGGGCCACCGCTGACGTGGAAACCAGCAGATGCTTGCCGTCTGTGAACCACTGGGGAGCGTACCGCCCAGGCAGAGCCTGAAGCGTTCCGCCGTTCGCCTGGGCAGCCCTTGGCCTCAAGGGACTTCAAGTTCATAGGACTGCCATGTACCACCGCAATATCACTGTTGAAAAAGCCGATCCCGAAATCTTTGCTGCCATCCAGGCCGAAAACAAGCGCCAGGAAGACCACATCGAGCTGATCGCCAGCGAGAACTACTGCTCTCCTGCCGTTATGGAAGCCCAAGGCTCCCAGCTCACCAACAAGTACGCTGAAGGCTATCCAGGCAAGCGCTACTACGGTGGCTGCGAAAACGTCGATGTGGTCGAGCAACTCGCCATCGACCGCGTCAAGCAACTGTTCGGTGCCGATGCCGCCAACGTGCAACCCAATTCCGGCTCCCAGGCCAACCAGGCCGTGCTGCTGGCTTTCCTCAAGCCCGGCGACACCATTCTGGGCATGAGCCTGGCCGAAGGCGGTCACCTGACCCACGGCATGCCGCTGAACATGTCGGGCAAGTGGTTCAACGTGGTCTCCTACGGCCTCGATGCCAAGGAAGAGATCGACTACGACGCCCTGGAAGCCAAGGCGCGTGAACACAAGCCCAAGCTGATCATTGCCGGTGCCTCGGCCTACGCCCTGCGCATCGACTTCGAACGCTTCGCAAAGATCGCCAAGGAAATCGGCGCCATCCTGTGGGTGGACATGGCCCACTACGCCGGCCTGATCGCCGCGGGTGTGTACCCCAACCCCGTGCCCCACGCCGACGTGGTCACGACCACCACCCACAAGAGCCTGCGCGGCCCGCGCGGCGGCGTGATCTTGATGAAGGCCGAGCACGAGAAGGCCATCAACTCGGCCATCTTCCCCGGCCTGCAAGGCGGCCCGCTGATGCATGTCATCGCCGGCAAGGCCGTAGCCTTCAAGGAAGCGCTGACGCCCGAGTTCAAGGCCTACCAGGAACAAGTGGTGAAGAACGCCAAGGTCGTCGCCGAGACGCTGATCGCACGCGGTCTGCGCATCGTGTCCGGTCGTACCGAAAGCCACGTGATGCTGGTCGACCTGCGTGCCAAGGGCATCACCGGCAAGGCCGCTGAAGCCGCCCTGGGTGCTGCCCACATCACCATCAACAAGAACAGCATCCCCAACGACCCGGAAAAGCCGTTCGTGACCAGCGGTATCCGCGTGGGCACACCGGCCATGACCACCCGTGGTTTCAAGGAAGAAGAAGCCCGCCTGACGGCCAACCTCGTGGCCGACGTGCTGGACAACCCCACGGACGAAGCCAACCTGGCCGCCGTGCGCGCCAAGGTCGCAGCCCTGACGGCCCGCTTCCCGGTCTACCGCGACTAAGTAGTCGCCTTGCTCACCGCCCCGCCCCGCGCCACGCCATGAAGTGCCCTTTTTGCAGCCACCCCGACACCCAGGTGGTGGAGACCCGCGAGGCGGAAGACGGCGGCTTCATCCGCCGGCGCCGCCAATGCGGCGGTTGCGACAAGCGCTTCACGACCTACGAGCGGCCGGAAGTGAGCTTTCCGGCCATCGTCAAGAAAGATGGCCGGCGCATCGAGTACGAGCGCGGCAAGCTGAACGGCTCGTTCTCGCTGGCGCTGCGCAAGCGGCCGGTGAGCACCGAACAGGTCGATACCGCCATTGAGCGCATCGAGGAAAAGCTGCGCAACCTGGGCCTGCGCGAAGTGGCGTCCAGCCGCATAGGCGAGCTGGTCATGCACGAGCTCAAGCAGCTCGACAAGGTGGCCTATATCCTTTTTGCCATCGTCTACCGCAGCTTTGAGGACATCGAGGACTTCAAGAGCGTGATGGACGAGGTGAGGACGAATAGCTGAAGAGCCACTGCGTGTGCTGCCCCACAAAAAAAGCTGCCCAAGGCAGCTTTTTTTTCGTCCTGCCGGGCTTCACCTGGATCAATCGAGCTCCTGCACGCCGCCGCCCGAGACCGTGAGAATCTGCCCGCTGATCCAGCTGGCTGCGGGAGAGCACAGGAACAGCGCCGCATTGGCCATGTCCTGCGGCTCGCCCAGGCGGCCTATGGGCGTGTGCTGCAGCATGGTTTTCAGGATGCTGTCGCTCAGCACCGACTCCAGCGCCTCGGTGCGCGTGGCGCCGGGAGCGATGCCGTTGACACGGATGCCCTTGGGGCCGACATCGAAGGCCATGTTGCGGATCAGGTGGTTGGTGGCGGCCTTGGATGCGCCATAGGCCGCCATGCGCCGGTTCTTGTTCTCGCCCGCCATGGAAGTGATGGCCAGCATGCTGCCGCCGCCCGCCTTCTCCATCTCCGGCGCAGCCAGCTGGGCCAGGCGGAACATGGAAAACACGTTCAGGTCGAACGCCCGCCGGAAATCCGCCATCGGCATGTCGAACGGCTTGGGCCCGCCGCCGCCGGCATTGCTGACCAGAATGCTCAGTTTGCCAAACCACTGCGTCGCCTGGGCGATCAAATGCTCCAGGTCCTGCTCACGGGTCACATCGCAGGCCACGGCCGTGGCCTGGCCGCCCTTGGCGACTATGGCTTGCACGACGGCCGTGGCCGCCTCCAGGCGCAAATCGCTGACCACCACGGCCGCACCGGCCGCGGCAAAGGTTTCGGCAATCGCGCGGCCTATGCCCGCGCCCGCGCCGGTAATGACGGCGACCTGGTCGTCGAGCCTGAAGTGACTGGGGTCATACATGGCGGATTCCTTTTTCGTACCCAATAAATCTCAAGGCCGGCTTCAGGCGGCGCGTCGGCTGCGCAACCTTAACGCCATGGCGATCAGCATCACGCCGAGCAAGATTGCGAACCAGCCGATCAGCCAGGCAAACGCGATGGCACCCGCGCCCGGGCGCAGCACGACAACGAGACCGAAGACGATGGACAGCAAGCCCGACAGCGCGTGCAGCCATTCGCCCTCGATCTGCTTGCGCAGGCGCACGGCGGCGATGATCTGGAACAGGCCGCTGGCAATGGCCCAGAAGCCGATGATGAAGATCAGCGTGAGCGCAGTCACGCCCGGCCAGAGAAAGGTCACGACGCCCGCCGCGATGCCCAGCAGACCGACGATGATCAGCGGCCACAGCGGTTTGCCGCCTTCGCGCATGCGCACGCCGGCAACCAGCGCCAGCACGCCGTCCACCAGGGCATAAGAGCCCCAGAGTATGACCAGCACGGTCAGCGTGATGCCGGGCAGCGCCAGGGCCAGCAGCCCGAAGATCACCGCGCACAAGCCGCGCAGCGCAATCCAGCCCCACTCCTTCTGCATGCGTTCCAAGGCCTGTAGTCCGAAATTGTCTGCGTTGAGTTGCATCTTCTGCTCCCTGGAGTTGTGCTGAAAAAAAGCATAGCTGAGCAGCAGCCCCCAGCGCAAGCGGCGATGGCGCCGTTTGCCCACCCTTTTGCCCTCCTCAACCAAGACCTGTCCTGGCAGCGCCGGCCGCCGGCCCCCAAAAAAAAGGCTGCCCCATCGGCAGCCTTCTTGGCCTTTCAGAGCCGTGCAGCTCAGAGCAGCGAGGAGCGGATCGGCGGCACGCCCTGGTGCACGTCGCCGCACTGGGCGCGGTGGCGCAGCGCGTGGTCCATCACCACCAGCGCCAGCAAGGCCTCGGCAATGGGTGCGGCGCGGATACCCACGCAAGGGTCGTGGCGGCCCTTGGTGATGACTTGCGTGCTCTGACCGTGGATGTCGATGGACTCGCGCGGGCTCAGGATGGAGCTGGTCGGCTTGATGGCGATGGACACTTCCAGGTCCTGGCCGGTGCTGATGCCGCCGAGCACGCCGCCCGCGTGGTTGCTGGCAAAACCTTCAGGCGTGAGCGAATCGCCATGTACCGTGCCGCGCTGGGCCACGCTGGCAAAGCCGGCGCCGATTTCCACGCCCTTGACGGCGTTCAGGCCCATCATGGCGTAGGCGATGTCGGCATCGAGCTTGTCATACAGCGGCTGGCCCAGACCGATGGGCATGCCGCTGGCCTGCACGCGGATGCGCGCGCCGCAGGAATCACCAGCCTTGCGCAGTGCGTCCATGTAGTCTTCATAGACCTGTACATCGGCCACGGGCGCAAAGAAGGGGTTGTGGCGCACATGCGCCCAGTCCTCAAACGGAATGGCCAGCTCACCGAGCTGCGTCATGCAGGCACGGAACTCGGTGCCGAACTGGGCCTTGAGCCACAGCTTGGCCACGGCGCCCGCGGCCACCGTGGGCGCGGTCAGGCGCGCCGAGGAGCGACCGCCGCCGCGCGGGTCGCGGATGCCGTATTTGTGCCAGTAGGTGTAGTCGGCATGGCCCGGGCGAAAGCTTTCGACGATGTTGGCGTAGTCCTTGCTACGCTGGTCGGTATTGCGAATCAGCAGCGCAATCGGCGTGCCCGTGGTCTTGCCTTCGTACACGCCAGACAGGATTTCCACCGCATCGGGCTCGTTGCGCTGGGTCACATGGCGGCTGGTGCCAGGGCGACGGCGATCCAGGTCGTGCTGTATGTCTGCTTCGGTCAACGGCATGCCCGGAGGGCAGCCGTCGATCACGCAGCCAATGGCCGGGCCGTGGGATTCACCAAAATTGGTGACGCTGAATAGGGTTCCGAAAGTATTGCCGCTCATGGCGCGCGATTATGCCGGTCTCTGAAGTGGTTGGCACTTGATACGCACATTGATACGATTTAAGCTGGTCCTTTGTTCGTCGTCTCCTCATGCCGGTCCGGCATGTCCCTCCGTGAGGCAGTCATCCCATGGATCCAGCTAGCAACTTGCTACAGACCGCACCAGATCCTGCCCTGCCCGCCTGCCTGCCCGATATGGCGCAAGCACTGGATGTCAGCGACTGCGCCATCGTGATCACCGACGAGCAGCGCCGCATCGTGTACACCAACGCGGGCTTCCTGCGGCTGTTTGGCTATACGCAGCAGGAAGCGCACGGCCGGCGGCCGCGCGATTTGCTGCTGAACACGCCGTCGGTCAAGGACTCCTTGACGCATATCGACGAGTCACTGGCAGCCCTGGGCCACTTCACCGGCGAAGCCCTGGCTTTTCACCGCAATGGCGACCCCATCTGGGTATCGCTGGCCATCAACATCCAGCCGGCCCCTGCGTCTGCACCCGGCGAGCCCCGCGCTCCAGGCTGCGCCGTGCTGACCTTCACCGACCTGACGCTCACCAAGCTGCACGAAGCCCTGCAAAGCCGGGTGCTGGAAGCCATGGTGCATGAAGTACCGCTGCCGCAGCTGATGACACTGGTCTGCCAGGAAGTCGAACGCATGGCGCCTGATGTGATCGCCTCGGTGCTGCGCGTGGATGCCAACGGCCGACTCCACTCCCTGGCGGCCCCCAGCCTGCCGCACGCGCTGTCCATGCTCATTGAAGGCCAGGCCATGGGCCCCCAGGTCGGCTCCTGCGGCACGGCCGCCTACCGGGGCGATTCGGTGGTGGTCACCGATATCGCCAGCGATCCGCTCTGGCACGATTACCACGCGCTGTTCACGGCCATGGGCATCCGCGCCTGCTGGTCCAACCCGATCAAGAACCGCGAAGGCCGGGTGGTCGGCACCTTCGCTTTTTATTTCCGCGAACCCCATGGCCCCACCAACCTGCACCGGCGCCTGGTCGAAGTCTGTTTGCAACTGTGCACGCTGGCCATGGAGCGCGATACCGCGCAGAATCGCATCCACCAGCTGGCCTATTACGACACGCTGACCCATTTGCCCAACCGCACGCTGTTCACCGACTGCGCCCAGCGCGCGCTGCTGACCTTGGGCCAGACGGCGCAGCCACAGGCCGCGCTGCTGTTCATCGACCTGGACCGCTTCAAGCTGGTCAACGACAGCCAGGGCCATGCCGCAGGCGACGCCCTGCTGTGCGAAATCGCCGACCGGCTGCGCCAGCAGTTGCGCCCCCAGGATCTGGTCGGACGACTGTCCAGCGATGAATTCGTGCTGATGCTGCCGGGCGACACGGCCACGCAGGCCATTGCCACAGCGCAGCGGCTGCTGGACAGCATCGCCCAGCCTTTTGACCACCAGGGCATGCAGCACAGGCCACAGGCACGCATAGGCATCGCCCTCTATCCCGAGGATGGCAGCAACATACGCACACTGCTGCGCCATGCCGACCAGGCCATGCAGGCGGCCAAAAAGCACCCCGCCGCACGCTGGTGCCGCTTCAGCCCCGAGCTCAGCGTGCAAGCCCATGAACGCGTGGTCATGGAGCATGATTTGCGCGAGGCCATCGCGCAGCGGCATCTGCACCTGCACTTCCAGCCGCAGGTGCTGAGCCAGGCCGTCGGCCGGCTGCATGGCGTGGAGGCGCTGGCCCGCTGGAACCACCCCGTCTGGGGTGCGGTGTCGCCCGCGCGGTTCATTGCCCTGGCCGAAGACAGCAGCCTGATCCAGGACCTCACGCGCTGGCTGCTGGAGGTTGCCTGCGCGCAAATGGCCCGCTGGCGCAAGGCCAGGGTGCCGGTGCCGCAATTGGCCATCAACCTCTCGGCCCGCAACTTCCACGATCCGCAACTGGCCGAACAAGTGCAGGCCGCGCTGACACGCCACGGCCTGCAGCCACACGACCTGGTCCTGGAAATCACCGAAAGCGTGATGATGGATGCAAGCGCTGCCGCCTCAGCCAACCTGCACAAGCTCAACGTCATGGGCCTGCAGCTGTCGCTCGACGACTTCGGCACCGGCTACTCCAGCCTGAGCCACCTGCACCGCCTGCCCATCAGCGAACTCAAGCTCGACCAAAGCTTCGTGCGCGACCTGGAAAGCAGCCCCGCGGCCACGGCGTTGATCCGCTCGGTGCTGAGCATCGCGCGCAGCCTGGGCATGAAGGTGGTCGCCGAAGGGGTGGAAACACGCGAGCAGTCCGAATGGCTGCAGCGCCACGGATGCGCCGTGATGCAAGGCTATCTGTTTTGCCGGCCCGTCTCGGCCGCGCAACTCGAAGACTGGCTGCGCGCGCAATCCGCCAAGCCCACGGGCGCGTAGCTCGGCGCGCCAGCGAGGCCTCGTGGGGAGGCCGCGGCTACGGCGCTGGCCAGGCCAGCCTGGGGCTCAGCCCTGCCGTTCGCCTTCGGGCCAGTCGCGGATATAGGCCTTGAGCATCTTGTTCTCGAAGTTCTGGCTGTCGACCACGGCCTTGGCCACGTCGTAGAAGCTGATCACGCCCATCAGCATGCGCTTGTCCATCACCGGCATATAGCGCGCGTGGCGGTCGAGCATCATGCGGCGCACTTCGTCCATCTCGGTTTCCAGCGTGCAGGTCAGCGGCGCGTCGTCCATGGCCGAGCGCACCTGCATGGTGGCAGCGCCGCTCTTGACCAGGGCCTGGATCACTTCGCGGAAAGTGAGCATGCCCACCACGTCCGAATGTTCCATCACCACCAGCGAACCTATGTCTTTTTCAGACATTGTCTCTATGGCGCGGCTCAAGGGCTCATCGGGCGAAATGGCGTACAAGGTGTTGCCCTTGACGCGAAGGATGTCACGAACTTTCATGCGATGTCTCCGGCTGTTGCCGCTGGGAATGGGGTCACAAATTGGTAATCAATATAGCCCACAAAACCGCGTCCCCAAAGTCGTCCGCGCGATGATTTTCCCGCCTGCGGCTTTTGCGGCCTGGACCGCGCCGCCGGCGACAGGTCGCTCGCGCAGCGCCATGCATAATTGTTGGCCCAGGCACCCTGCCCGGCTGCGGCAGCGGCCCGCAGCCACCCGGATTCCGGCCGGCGTGCACCTTATGAACATTCTCTGGAGACAAGATGCCCGGTTATTCTGACCCCGGCTTCGACACGCTGAGCCTGCACGCAGGCACCCAGCCCGATCCCGTTACGGGCGCACGCGCTGTGCCCATCCATCTGACCACCTCCTTCGTCTTCGAGTCCAGCGACCACGCCGCGGCCCTGTTCAATCTGGAACGCCCCGGCCATGTCTACAGCCGCATCAGCAACCCGACGAATGCCGTGCTGGAGCAGCGCGTGTCGGCCCTCGAAGGCGGCGTCGGCGCGATTGCCGTGGCCAGCGGCCAGGCGGCGCTGCACCTGTCGGTGGCAACGCTGATGGGCGCGGGCAGCCACATCGTGGCCAGCACCGCGCTATACGGTGGCAGCCAGAACCTGCTGCACTACACGCTGGCGCGCTTCGGCATAGAGACCACCTTCGTCAAGCCTGGCGACATTGACGGCTGGAAAGCCGCCGTGCGCCCCAACACCAAGCTGTTCTTCGGCGAAACCGTGGGCAACCCGGGCCTGGACGTGCTGGACAGTCCCACCATTGCCCAGATCGCGCACGATGCGGGCGTGCCGCTGCTGGTCGACTCCACATTGACCTCGCCCTGGCTGATGAAGCCCCTGTCCCTGGGCGCGGACATCGTCTACCACTCGGCGACCAAGTTCCTGTCGGGCCACGGCACCGTGATCGGCGGCGTAATCGTCGACGGCGGCAGTTTCGACTGGGACCGCTCGGGCAAATTCCCCGAGCTCAGCGCGCCCTACGACGGCTTTCACAACATGGTGTTCACCGAGGAAAGCACCGTGGGCGCCTTCCTGCTGCGCGCGCGCCGCGAAGGCCTGCGCGACTTCGGCGCCTGCATGAGCCCGCACACCGCCTGGCTGATCCTGCAAGGCATAGAGACCCTGCCGCTGCGCATGGAGCGCCACATGCGCAACACCGTCAAGGTGGTGGAGTTTCTGGCCAGCCACCCCATGGTCAGCCGCGTCGGCCATCCCATGCTCGAAAGCCACCCCAGCTACGCGCTGGCGCAGAAGCTGCTGCCGCGCGGCGCGGGTTCGGTGTTCAGCTTCGACATTGCGGGCAACCGCAACCAGGGCAAGAAGTTCATCGAAACGCTCAAGGTGTTCAGCCACCTGGCCAACGTCGGCGACTGCCGCTCGCTGGTAATCCACCCGGCCAGCACCACGCACTTCCGCATGGACGATGAAGCCCTGGCCAACGCCGGCATCAGCCAGGGCACGATACGCCTGTCTATCGGCCTGGAAGACGCCGACGACCTGATCGACGACCTCAAGCGCGCGCTGAAAGCGGCGGAAAAAGCGGCATAGGAGTCCTTATGAACATCGAAGTCAACGGCCACGCCGTTTACGCCTACACCGGCGGCAAGGCCTTGAACCCCGAGCAGCCCACCGTCATCCTGATCCACGGCGTGCTGTGCGACCACAGCGTCTGGGCACTGCAAAGCCGCTACCTGGCCAACCACGGCTGGAACGTGCTGGCCATCGACCTGCCCGGCCACTGCCGCAGCCAGGGCCCGGCGCCCGCCAGCGTCGAAGCCGCGGCCGACTTCATCGCCGCGCTGCTCGATGCCGCGGGCCTGGAGAAAGCCGCGCTGGTTGGCCACAGCTGGGGCAGCCTGATTGCACTGCAGGCCGCGGCCCAGCTGGGCGCGCGCGTCAGCCACCTGGCGCTGGTGGGCACGGCCCATCCGATGAAAGTCTCGCCCGCCCTGCTGGAATCGGCCCTGAACACGCCCGAGCAGGCCATACAGATGATCAACACTTTTTCGCGCGCCACCTTGTCGCCGCCAAACGGTGCGGGCAGCTGGGTGTTTGGCGCCGGCGTGGCGCTGGGCCGGCGCGTGCTGGCCAGCAATGCGCAGGTCAACCTGCTGCACACCGGCTTCACCGCCTGCGACCGCTATACCGGCGGCGAAGCGGCGATCGCGGCCATCACCTGCCCGGTACTGTTCGCCCTCGGCGCCCAGGACCAGATGACGCCGCCCAAGGCCGCCCAGGGACTGATCCAGGCCGCCCAGGCTGCGGGCAAGAAGACCCAGCGCGTGTTGCTGCCCATGGGCCACAACCAGATGACGGAGTCGCCCGACGAAACGCTGTTCGCGCTGCGGGACTTCCTCCAGGCCGCCTGAGCGACCCACTGGAGCCCGCCTTCGGACTAACCCGCTGAAGGCGCGCGCCAGGGCGGCGTAGAGTGGGACGGACAAGCGCCTGCCGACACAGGTCCATACCCAGGAGCCGTCCATGTCCCATACCTTCGCGCCTGCCGAGGCTGAGGTCGATCCGCGGCAGTTCCAGAGCTTTGCCGCGTTCTATCCGTTCTACCTGTCCGAGCACAGCAACCGCCACTGCCGGCGCCTGCACTTCGTGGGCTCCAGCCTGGGGCTGCTGTGCCTGGCCTGGGCTGTCATTTCCGGCCAGCCCGGCTGGATAGGCCTGGGCTTGCTGCTGGGCTATGCCTTCGCCTGGGCAGGCCACTTCGGTTTCGAGAAAAACAAGCCCGCAAGCTTCAAGCGCCCGCTCTACAGCTTCATGGGCGACTGGAAGATGTACGCCGACATCTGGCGCGGCCGCGTGTCGCTCTAGGCGCCGACAGCCGCGGCCCGTCCTTCAGAACGTGACGCGTACCGAAGGCGCGCTGCGCTGCGCGTCGCCGTGGTGCACGGCTTCGATATTGTTGCCATCCGGATCCAGCACGAAGGCCGCGTAGTAGCCCGGGTGGTAGGGGCGCTCGCCCGGCGCGCCGTTGTCCTTGCCGCCATGGGCCAGCGCCGCCTGGTGGAAGGCTTCGACCATGGCCCGGTCCCGGGCCTGGAAGGCCAGGTGGTGGCGTCCGGTCAAATGGCCTTGCGCCGCCTGGCTGCCGGCCGTCGACACAAACAGCTCATCGGCCCAGAAGTAGTCCTCGCCCTTGCCGCCCATGGGAACCTGCAAGGCCCCCAGAACGGCCGTGTAGAACGCTTCAGACCTGGCCAGATCGCGCACTACCAGCTGGATATGGTCAATCAGGCGTCCGCGGTGAATTTCCAATGTTTGCATGCTGCGCTCCTTGGTTGAATGACATAGCCGGAGGGCTTCAGGCCTCCAGCTGCGGCGTGACCGCCTGGACCGGCACGGCGACCATCGCCTCCTGCGGCGGCAAGGCCTGGCGCAGGGTCAGTACATCCCACCGCCCTTCGCGCCACAGCGCCTGCGTGCTGGCCGTCCTGTCAAGCAGCAGGTGCTGCAGCAGCGGCGCCAGCGGCGTGCTGTCCGGATCGCAGATCAGCACGTAACGCGGCTCTATGTCGTCGAAAGTGCGCGTCTGGCTGTCGTCGGGCAGCATGGCCAGCCAGCGCACGGCGATCAGCGCCGCCAGCGCGGGCTCGAGTTGCAGGGCATCGACTTTGAGGCGCCGCGCCAGGGCCAGCGCCGGCATGCCCGCATGGGGCTGCAGCCGCTGCTCGTCGAGCACCGCCACCACTTCCAGCGCCAGCTCGAAGCCCCAGCCCCGGTGCGAGGAGCTGCGCTCCATGCCTGCGAGCAGGCTGGGCAGATAGGCCGTGATCCCGGCGCCGAGCAGGAAGATGACCCAGGCCAGGTAGATCCAGATCAGCAAGATGGGCACGGTGGCGAAGGTGCCGTAGATCACCGAATAGGTCGGCACCGACGCCAGGTACAGCGCCAGCAGGTGCTTGGCCACGGCCATGCCCAAGGCCACGAACAGGCCGCCGACCAGGGCGTGGCGCCATTTGACCTGCGTATTCGGCACATAGTGGTAGAGCGCGGCCATCGCCCCCGACAGCAGCAGGAATTCCAGCGAATTGAAGGCCACCTGCACGGCTTCGGGCAGGGCCGCCACCAGCCCGCGCGAGGCCGACAGCACATAGGAGGTGGTCGCGATGCTGCCGCCCATGAGAAAGGGCCCCAGCGTGATCACCGCCCAGTAGATCAGCAGGCGCTGGCCCAGCGAACGCATGCGCTGCACGCGCCAGATGTTGTTGAGCGTGCGGTCCATGGTCAGGATCAGGCTGATCACCGTCACCAGCAGAAAACCGAAACCCACGCCGCCGAGCTGGTTGGCCTTGGCCGCGAACTGCATCAGGTAGTCCATCACCTGCTGGGCGATGGACTCGGGAATCAGGCTGTCGACCAACCAGTTCTGCAGCGTCAGCTGCAGCCGCCCGAAGGTGGGAAATGCCGTGAACACCGCCAGTGCGACGGTCACGAAGGGCACCAGTGCCAGCAGCGTAGTGAACGTCAGACTGCTGGCCGTCAGACCCAGCCGGTCTTCGCGAAACCGCGCGGCCAGGGTCTGCGCGGTATTGC
>JAMNYN010000267.1 GCA_023622805.1 Pseudomonadota bacterium
CCTCGCCTTCGAGCTGGATTTCCGTGCCGAGCACGGGCTTCACGCCCTTGCCCCGGCCTTCCTTGTAGAACTTGATGGCACCGAACATATTGTTGTAGTCGGTGATGGCCATCGCGGGTTGCCCATCGGTCGCGGCTGCCTTGATGATGGAGTTGATACGGTTGGTTCCGTCGACGACGGAAAACTCGGAGTGCAGGCGCAAGTGAACAAACATGGACGACATTGTAGAAAGGCCAGCGACCTCTGGTCCGCAGTCGCTCTTGCGGACCCCGGCCGACGCAGGCCTTTGCGGACATTACAATGCACTTCCTGAGCCTTCAATGGCCAGGGCACTCCCGTGGGAGCGCCCACCACCAGATGCCCTTTACTGCCAGAAAGCTACCTGCCCATGCTGCGTTTGCCTTTGCCTCTTCTTCCTGCCGTCCTCGCTGCGGGCTTGCTGGCGGCTTGCTCCAGCGTCCAGGAAGATCCAACTGCCAAGTGGACTCCCGACCGGATCTACACCGAAGCACGTGACGAGGTCTCGGCCGGTGCCTTCGACAAGGCCGTGCCGCTGTTCGAAAAGCTCGAAGGCCGCGCCGCCGGCACGCCGCTGGCACAGCAGGCCCAGCTGGAAAAAGCCTATGCCCAGTACAAGGCCGGCGAAAAAGCCCAGGCCCAGGCCACGCTGGACCGCTTCCTGAAGCTGCACCCGGCTAGCCCGGCCACCGATTACGCCCTGTACCTCAAGGGCCTGGTCAACTTCAATGACAACCTGGGCATGTTCTCCTGGATTTCACGCCAGGACCTGTCCGAGCGCGACCAGCAGGCGGCCAAGGATTCGTTCCAGTCCTTCCGCACCATCGTCACCCGCTTCCCCGAGTCCAAGTACGCGGCCGACGCACGCCAGCGCATGACGTATATCGTCAACTCGCTGGCCCAGTACGAAGTGCACGTCGCACGCTACTACTACGAGCGCGGCGCCTACGTGGCGGCGATTGCCCGCGCGCAAACGGCATTGGCCGACTACGAAGGCGTGCCGGCCGTGCGCGAAGCCCTGCAAATCCTGGTCAAGTCCTACGACGCCCTGGGCATGACCGACCTGCGTGACGACGCCCAGCGCGTGATGGACAGCACTTTCGCCACGGACGGCAGCAAGGCCTCGACCGACTTCAAGAAGAAGTCGGATCCCTGGTGGAAGCTCTGGTAAGCGCCAGCGCTGTGCAACCCCGCAAACGGAGGCCCTGAACGCGGCCCCGTCAGAACATCGTGTGGGGGTTGGCTGCCTTGTCCGGCACCAACTGCAGCACGTCCCAGTGCTCGACAATCTTGCCGTCCTGGTCGAGGCGGAAAATATCGATGCCGGCCCAATCCTGGTCGCCCGGCCATTCCTGGTGGCAATGCAGGACGACGAGATCCCCTTCGGCGATGACGCGCTTGAAGTGCACCTGCTTGCCCGGGTACTCCCTGGCCATGCGCTCGAAGTAGGCGATGAAGGCTTCAACCCCATCGGCGACATGCGGGTTGTGCTGGATGTACCTGTCCCCCACGTACAGGCGCACGGCTTCGGCAGGCTTGCACTGGTTGAACATCAGGTCGTAGAACTCCGTGACCTTGCGCTTGTTGCGCTCCAGTCGGTCGCTCATGGTGAAGCTCCTTGTTCGCTGGACACCGTCGCCGGTCGTCCTGGTGGCTCGCAGGCGCGGCGCCGCAGCGCCAGCATAGGTCCGCTGTCACCGCGTGGCAAGGTCAATCAGAGGGCTGCTGCGTGCCGGCCATGAGCGCCGCCAGGGCCGCATCCAACTCAGCCTCGGTGTGCAGGCGGCGCATGGGCGGCAAGGCGGCCAGCAGCCTGCGGCCGTAAGGTTTGGCCACCAGGCGCGTGTCCGCGATGACCAGCACGCCCTGGTCGGTTTCACGCCGGATCAGGCGCCCCGCGCCCTGCTTCAAGGCCATCGCGGCCTCGGGCAGCATGTAATCGCGGAACGCACTGCGCCCCACCGCTTCCAGCTGCTGCGAGCGGGCTTCGACCAGCGGATCGTCGGGCGGGGGAAACGGCAGCTTGTCGATCACCACCAGTTGCAGCGCATCGCCCGGCATGTCCACGCCCTCCCAGAAAGTGGCCGATGCCACCAGGATGCAGCCACGGCCCGTGCCCTCCTGCCCCTGGCGAAAGCGCTCCAGCAGCACCTGCTTGGGGGCCTGGCCCTGGACCAGCACTTCAATCTCCGAGAACAGCCCGTACTGCGCCTGCAGCGCCGCGCCTATCACCTGCAAGGCCTTGGTGGTCGTGGTCAGCACCAGGGTGCGCCCGCCCAGCACTTCGGCCGAGCGCTGCACCAGCGCCGCCACTTCGGCGCTGTGCGTGGGCGTGCCCGGCGCGGGGAATTCATGGGGCACATAGACCGCCGCCTGATGCGCGTAGTCAAAGGGACTGTCGACACGCAGCACGCGCGCTTCGCGCAGACCGCAGGGCTCGCAAAACCAGCTCAGTTCGGCATCGTCGCCCAAGGTCGCCGAAGTGAACACCCAGGCGTGCGGGCGGCCGGCGTCCCGGCGGCCGGCCCCGGGCTGCGCACCCGCGGCG
>JAMNYN010000558.1 GCA_023622805.1 Pseudomonadota bacterium
ACGTAGATCCGGGCACCATGTCGCCGTTCCAGCATGGTGAAGTGTTCGTGACGGACGACGGCGCCGAAACCGATCTGGACCTGGGTCATTACGAGCGTTTCATTGAAACGCGCATGAAGCAGTCCAACAACTTCACCACCGGCCGCATCTACCAGAGCGTGCTCGAGAAAGAACGCCGCGGCGACTACCTCGGCAAGACCGTGCAGGTCATCCCGCACATCACCAACGAAATCCAGGACTACATCAAGCGCGGCGCCGGCATTGGCACGCCCGACGCTGTCGATGTGGCGATCTGCGAAATCGGTGGCACGGTGGGCGACATCGAGTCCCTGCCCTTCCTCGAAGCCGTGCGCCAGCTGAGCCTCAAGCTCGGCCCCAACAACTCGGCGTTTGTGCACCTGACCTACCTGCCCTGGATTGCCACGGCCGGCGAGCTCAAGACCAAGCCCACCCAGCACACGGTGCAAAAGCTGCGCGAAATCGGTATCCAGCCCGACGCGCTGCTGTGCCGCGCGCTGCACCCGGTACCCGCGGAAGAACGCGAAAAGATTTCGCTGTTCACCAACGTGCCCGAGTGGGGCGTGATCTCCATGTGGGACGTGGACACCATCTACAAGGTGCCGCGCATGCTGCACGAGCAAGGCCTCGACGGCCTGGTCTGCGACAAGCTGCGCCTGAACACGCCCCCGACCAGCCTCAAGCGCTGGGACGACCTGGTGCATGAAACCGAACACCCCCAAGGCGAAGTCAAGATCGCCATGGTCGGCAAGTATGTGGACCTGTCGGACAGCTACAAGTCGGTCAACGAGGCCTTGCGCCACGCCGGCATGCGCAACCATGTGCGCGTGAAGATCGACCACCTCGACTCGGAAGCCATCGAAGGCAATGCGGCCGAGAAGCTGACCCAGTACGACGCCATTCTGGTGCCCGGCGGCTTCGGCTCGCGCGGCGTGGAAGGCAAGATCTCCACCGCCCAGTTCGCCCGTGAGCACAAGGTGCCTTACCTGGGCATCTGCCTGGGCATGCAGGTTGCGACCATCGAGTACGCACGCCATGTGGCCGGCCTCAAGGGTGCCAATTCGACCGAGTTCGAACCCACCTGCGCCCACCCGGTGATCGCCCTGATCAACGAGTGGAAAGATGCGGACGGCACGATCAAGAAGCGCGACGAGAATTCCGACCTCGGCGGCACCATGCGCCTGGGCGCGCAAAGCTCCGACGTGCAGCCTGACACCCTGGCCCACAGCATCTACGGCGATGTGGTCACCGAGCGTCACCGCCACCGCTACGAAGCCAACGTGAACTACCTGGACCAGCTGCGCGAAGCCGGCCTCGTGATCTCGGCGCTGACCCAGCGCGAGCAGCTCACCGAGATCGTCGAATTGCCCAAGACGGTTCACCCCTGGTACATCGGCGTGCAGTTCCACCCTGAGTTCAAGTCGACCCCCTGGAACGGCCACCCGCTGTTCAACGCCTTCATCAAGGCGGCCCTGGAGCACCAGAAGCAGCGCACCAGCACTGCCAAGGCCTGACGCTCGCTACTGTTAAAAGGAATACCCCCATGAAACTCTGCGGCTTTGACGTCGGTCTGGATCACCGCTTTTTCCTCATCGCCGGCCCCTGCGTGGTCGAGTCCGAGCAGTTGCAGATGGACGTGGCGGGACAGCTCAAGGAAATCACTTCCAGCCTGGGCATTCCTTTCATCTTCAAGAGCAGCTTCGACAAGGCCAACCGTTCCTCGGGCACGAGCTTTCGTGGCCCGGGCATGGAAAAAGGCCTGGAAATCCTGGCCAAGGTCAGGAAGGAACTCAACGTTCCCATCCTGACCGATGTGCACACCGTCGAAGAAGTGCCTTATGTGGCCAGCATCGTCGACATGCTGCAGACACCGGCCTTTCTGTGCCGCCAGACGGATTTCATCCGTGCGGTGGCCCAGTCGGGCAAGCCGGTGAACATCAAGAAGGGCCAGTTCCTGGCCCCGCATGACATGAAGAATGTCATCGACAAGGCGCGTGCCGCAGCCCTGGAAGCGGGTCTGCCTGAAGACTCCTTCACGGCCTGCGAGCGCGGCGCGAGCTTCGGCTACAACAACCTGGTCAGCGACATGCGTTCGCTGGCCATCATGCGCGAGACCGGCGCTCCCGTGGTGTTCGACGCCACCCACAGCGTGCAGTTGCCCGGCGGCAACGGCACGACCAGCGGCGGCATGCGCGAAATGGTGCCCGTGCTGTCGCGCGCGGCCGTGGCGGTGGGCATTTCCGGCCTGTTCATGGAAACCCACCCGGACCCGAACAATGCCATGTCCGACGGCCCCAACGCCGTGCCGCTCAAGCACATGCGCGCGCTGCTCGAAACGCTTGTGGCGCTCGACGAAATCACCAAGCGCAACGGCTTCCTCGAAAACCAGTTTGGAGCCTGACCATGGCCAGCGGCTACGTGATTGCATCGATTGATGTCACCCA
This sequence comes from Pseudomonadota bacterium, assembly GCA_023622805.1. GTDB lineage: Bacteria > Pseudomonadota > Gammaproteobacteria > Burkholderiales > Burkholderiaceae_C > Comamonas > Comamonas bellezanensis. The sequence continues at coordinate 2,463 of JAMNYN010000558.1, forward strand.
CCCCGACCAGTACGCCGAGTACCGCATCTGGAGCAGCAAGGCCATGAAGGCCCATGGCGCCGAAGTCTGCGTGCGCGGCGGCCAGGTCGAAGTGCTCGAAGGCG
>JAMNYN010000634.1 GCA_023622805.1 Pseudomonadota bacterium
ATTGTCGGCGCACTTGCGTCCCATAGGGGTCTGAAGTTACCGCAGCCAACCCATCGCACATGCAGATGGCAGGCATCGCCGGTCCCGCGTCACTGCGCCATGCTACTGAACTGCATCACCCACTGGCGCAACCACCGGTGGGCCGGATCGCTGTCGCGGCGCCTATGCCAGGCCTGCTGGTAGGCGAAAGGAGGCAGCGCCAGGGGCGGTGTGAACTGGCGCAAGCCCGGATGGCGCTGCCTGGGGCCCACCGCCCGGCGGGCCACGGTCAGGATCAGATCCGTGCCGGCGAGCAGGTCCATGGCCGCACTCCAGTGGGGCAGGACCAGCGCCACATGGCGGCGCAGGCCCTAAGCTGCCAGGGCGGTTTCAATCTCGTCGTGGGCATCGGGGCGCAGCGCCACCATCACATGCGGGCGCTGCAACCACTCGGTGAGCGTGAGACCGCCCTGCGCGGGCAGCTGGGCCTTGTCCGCCAGGCACACAAAGCTTTCCTCGAACAGCGTCTGCACCTGAATCTCGCCAGGTGCGGACGCAAAAATGCCCAGCGCCAGGTCCAATTCGCCATCGAGCAGCTGGGCCTGCATGGCTTCGCGGCTGGCCTGGCTGATCGCCAGGTCGAGCCCGGGCGCGTGCTGGCGCAGATGCCGCACCAGCGGCGGCAGGAGTATGCGTGCCGCGTAATCCGACAGCGCCAACCGCATGCGCCCCTGCACCACGGCCGGATCGAACTGCGGCGCCGCCAGCAGGCCGTTGAGGCGACTCAAGGCCTCCTGCAGCGGCTGCTCCAGCGCCTGGGCACGCGCCGTCAGCGCCAGGCGGCCGTCGCGGCGCACCAGCAAAGGGTCGTCGAAATGGCTGCGCAACTGTGCCAGCGCATGGCTGACTGCGGGCTGGCTCTTGTGCAGGCGCAGCGCCGCGCGCGTGACATGCTTTTCCGCCAGCAAGGCGTGCAGGGTGAGCAGCAGATTGAGGTCGATTCAGCGCAATTCATCCATATGGCGAATAGTGTATGTGCGCACAAACAATTTCCATAGACAAAGCGGATGTCAGACCATGGAGGCCTTGCATTTTTTGGGCTTTCCAGGAGACTTTCATGTTCAGCAAAACCGCCCTGCTCGCGCTCGCACCCACAGGCCTGGCCCTGCTCGCCGGCGCCGGCCTGCCTTTCCAGGCCGCGAGCAATGCCCAGATGGGCCGTGCCCTAGGCCACCCGCTGTGGGGTGCGCTGGTGTCCTTGCTGGTCAGCCTGATGGTAGTGGTGCCGGCCCTGTGGGCACTGCGAGCGCCCACCCCCGCTGTCGCCAGGGCCATGCAAGGCCCTGGGTGGCTGTGGATAGGCGGCGTGATCGGTGCGCTTTACGTGGCCAGCGCGGCGGCGCTGACTCCCCGGCTGGGCGCGGCCGGCTTTCTGGTCTGCGTGGTGGCCGGGCAGATGGTGGCGGCCGTGCTGGCCGACCACTACGGACTGATGGGGCTCACGCCCAAGGCCATGGACTGGCAGCGCTGGGCCGGCGTGGCCCTGGTGCTGGGCGGCGTGTGGCTGATCCAGGGTGGCGGCGCCCAGTCGCCGGTTTGGACACCGGCGCGCTGACGCCGCCAAGCTGGCTCAGAACTTCCAGAGCAGGTTGAGCTTGGCGCCTTGTTCGCGGTAATGGCTGCCGGTCTGGGCGCTGTAGGCCAGGCCCAGCGTCAGGTCGCGCTGCAAGGCCATGTCCAGGCCCATTTCCAGCACCGCCGTGTTCTTGGCCACCGCCGCGCCCGTCACCGAGAAAGCGCCGGTGCCGGCAAAGGCCAGTGAGGCCGAAGGCACCACGTCGCCCATGGCATGGCGCCAGCCCAGCAGGCCGCGTGCGGTCAACGGCGTGTGCCCGACCGTCCACTGCGTGCTGGCCCGCACGCCCAGGGTGGTCAGGGTCGTGCCCGTGCGCTGGCTGCTTGCGCTCAGGGCCGAGATGCCGCCCCGTTCCTGGAAGCCGTCGGTCTTGAGGCTCACATAGGCCAGGTTGGCAAACGGCTCGAACGTGGTCACGCCCGCTGCCATTTGCCAGCCCAGCTCGCCGAACAGCTGGGTCGACCGGGCATCGTAGTCCGCCTGCGCCGTATCCCGCAGGCCGGTGAACGCCACATGCCGGGCCGTGTCTATGCTGTGCTGCGAATAGGCCAGGCCGGAGCGCAGCCCCAGGGCGCCCCATTGCGTACCGGCATACAGACCCAGATGCACGCTGTTGACCGAGGCCGAGGCATTGCGCGCATGCAAGTCCACCTTGCTGCGGCCGCCGCCCGCGAAAGCGCCCAGGCGCCAGTCGCCGAAGCGCTGGTCGCCGCCGACCAGCAGGCCGCGCGCAGAGCGGTCCATCTGCGCCGCATTGCCATTGCTGTCGGTTTTGCCCCAGCTGCCATAGGCCTGGGCCCAGCCCGCGCCGCCGTTCGCGGCCTGCGCCGTCTGGCTGGCATTCACCGCCACGCCGCCTTGGGCCAGGCGCAGGCGGTCGGTGGCCGCGTCGCGCACCAGCCGGCTGTCTTCGATCAGCGCGGTGCGCAGGCTGGCATGGATTTCCCCC
>JAMNYN010000406.1 GCA_023622805.1 Pseudomonadota bacterium
AGACCGCATGCTGGCGTTCACGGCGGCGCTGAAAAGCGGCGCGCCCATCGCTGGCCTGGTGCCGCACCTCGGCGCAGTGTGAAGTAAAGCACCCCCTGAGCGGCTGCGCCGGATGGCCGGCCCCCGCTTCCCCCTCTCAACCTGCGGTGAAGGGGGGCGCCCGGCTAGGGGCGCCCGGCTAGGTGCGGCCCTTCCTCGCGGCCCCCTTGCTGGGGCGCGCCAGTTGCGCAGGTCGAGGGCATTGCGAGCGTTGAAATCACGAACTCCTGTGGCTGCGCCGCAGCCCTGGCCTGCAGCGGGATGCACCCGGGCGGGATAATGTCGAGCATGGAAACTCGCATCGATTTCACCCAGCCCCAGGGCCTGCCTGGAGAGCGCCTGCGCCGGCGTTTCGGTGCGCCCCGCGAGGTTTTCGCGGCCCATGCGCTGGACGAAGTGCGGGCCGTGCTCGAAGCCGTCGAGGCGGCGGCGCGCGCCGGCCAGTGGTGTCTGGGCTTTGTGCGTTACGAGGCCGCTGCGGCCTTCGATCCGGCCCTGCCCACCCATGCGGCCGACGGCCCGCTGGCCTGGTTTGCCGCCTATGACCAGGCCTTGCCCTGGGCGGACGGCGAGGAGGCTGCGCAGGAGGCGCCGGCCCATGTCGCCTGGCGCAGCAGCCTCACACGCGGCGCGTTCGATCAGGCCATGGCGCAGATCCACGAGGCCATTGCCAGCGGCGCTTTCTACCAGGTCAACTACACGGCGCCGCTGCGCGGCACGCTGCAGGGCAGTCCCCAGGCCTTGTTCGATGCGCTGCTGCACGCCCAGCCCGGTGGCTACGCGGCCTGCATGAACACCGGCGCGGAGCAGATCCTGTCGGTCTCGCCCGAGCTGTTCTTCGATTGGGACGGCAAGCACATCCTGGCGCGGCCCATGAAAGGCACGGCCCCGCGCGGCGCCACGCCCGAGGAAGACGCGGCCCTGGCCCAGGAACTGCGCAGCGCGCCCAAGGAGCGGGCCGAGAACGTGATGATTGTCGATCTGCTGCGCAATGACTTGTCGCGCATCGCCGAGCCCTTCAGCGTGAAAGTGCCGCGGCTGTTCCACACCCAGGCCCTGCCCAGCGTCTGGCAGATGACGTCCGACGTGCAGGCTACGACCCGGCCCGACACGCGCCTGGTGGATGTGTTCGCCGCGCTGTTTCCCTGCGGCTCCATCACGGGAGCGCCCAAGGTGGCGGCCATGCGCATGATCCAGGCGCTCGAGCCCAGTCCGCGCGGCGTGTACTGCGGCGCCGTCGGCGTGGTGCGGCCCGGCGCCGACGGCGGCATCCACGCCACGTTCAATGTGCCGATACGCACGGTGGCGCTGCGCGGCGCGCAGGCCGTCTGCGGCATCGGCAGCGGCATCACTTCGGGCGCCTTGGCCGAGAGTGAATGGCGCGAATGGCAGCACAAGAGCGCTTTCGTCGAGCGTGCCAGCCAGCCTTTTCATCTGCTGGAAACGCTGGCGCTGGAAGACGGCCAGTGGCGCCACCTGCCCGAGCACCTGCAGCGCCTGCAGGGCGCGGCCGCGCATTTTTCCACCCCCTGGTCGCCGCAGGTGGCGCAGTGCCTGGACGCCTTGGCGGCGGAACATGCGACGGGCCTGTGGCGGGTGCGCCTGCTGCTCGATGCCCGGGGCCGGGCCAGTGCCGAGGCCTTTGCCTGCGCGCCCACGGCGGTGCCCGTGCGCCTGCAGCTGGCCGATCAGCCCCTGTCCGACCGCTGGGCGCATGGCGAATTCGTGCGCTACAAGACCACGCGGCGCGCGCACTACGACGCGTTGGCGCCCACCGATCCCGCTTTCTTCGATACCTTGCTGTTCAATGAGCAGGGCGAGATCACCGAGTGCACGCGTGGCAATATTGCGGCGCTGGTCGACGGCCGCTGGATCACGCCACCGCTGGCCTGCGGCCTGTTGCCCGGTGTGGGCCGGGCCGTCGCCTTGCGTGAAGGGCGTGTGAGCGAAGCCGTGCTGCGCCTCTCGGACCTACCGCGCGTGCAGGCCTGGGCCTTCGTCAACAGCCTGCGTGGTTGGCTGGCGGCTCAACTGCAGCCGCCGGCGCAGTCCTGAAGACCTGCAGGGTCGTTCCTGCCAGGCGCAGCGTGATGCCAGACTGCGCGCAGACGCTGCGCAGGGCGCCCAGCGCATGGGCGTCGAGATCGGCGGGGCCGTAAATCTCGCGGATCACGGATGGCGGCTGTATGCCGTGCTGGCCCAGCTGGGCGACCACGGCCTGGTGCAGCATCTGCAGGTCCTGGTGGGCGTCGAGCAGCTGTTTGCCCAGTAGCGCGTTGGCATCCTGGGGTGCGATGGCGCCCTGGAGCAGCTCCTTGCCCAGTTGTTCCAGGGTGAAGACCAGGGCACATGACACTGGCTGGTCCATGGCGGTTCTGAGCGCGAGCAAGGTGGAGCGGTCCCATTGCTGGACGGTCGTGTGCATGCGTTTTTCACGGCTGGCCGCGGGCGGGTCGGCGGGGGCCAGAGGAGATGCCAACTGCCTATGGATGCCCGCGGCTTGCTCGCAGCGGTCGGCGGCTTCGGCCAGGCGGCCGAGAGCGGCGGTGAAATCGCGAGCGCGCAGGGCTTCGGCGAGCGCGTGCATCGCCCGCGCATAGGGGAGGTCGGCTGCGGCCTGGCGCTGGCGGATGGCGTGTGCCACGCGTTGCGCCGTGCCTTCCATCTTCATGCGTGTCATGGACAGGCCGAAGTCGCGCAAGCTGCGGTTGTCCAAAGCAGCCAGCGGCAGGTGCGTGGGCTGGAGCAGGGTGGCTTCGATCTGTGGGAAGACCGCGTTGAACATCTCGCTGAGCACGGGGTCCAGGCGCTCGCCACGTGCGCTCAAGTAGGCGCACAACTGGTTGAGTGCGGTTTCGAGGCGCACGACCTGTTTGGTCAGGGCGCTGCCTGTCAAGGCCGGCCTGGTCTGGAGTGCCTGATAGGCCTGGTACAGGCGTTGCTGCGCTTCGTGCAGCCACTGTTGAGAGGCTTGCTGCAAGGCCCGCAGGAAGAGCGTAGGCGGCGTGTGCAGGATTTGCCGCGTAATCTGTCCCAGCTGGACCTGACGCTCGACCGGCAGGGCCTGGAGCAGGGCACAGAGCTGGTCGTTGGTGATGGCGGCGTTGTGCACGGCCTGGTTGCAGAACGCCTGCACCAGTTCGCGTTGCATGGCGCGACGGTCCTCAGGGGCATATTGGGCATAGCCCTGCTGCCGCAGCAGTTCCCGGGCCATGCCCCACAGCGTGGCGAATGGCTGGGCCGCCGCGCCGGGATGCGCGGCTTCGCGGGGCAGTTGGGCCACGGCCTGCTGCAACGCGGGCAGCAGGCTTGCGTCAGCGCGGGTCAGCAGGGCCTGGGCATGTGCGGCCAGTGCCCGGCCCACCACGTCGCGGACCACGGCCAGCAGCTGGATTTCATCTTGCTGGCTGATGTCCGGTGATTGCCTGACGCATGCCAGGCCATCGCGCAGCGTCAGCAACTGGCTGGCCGTCATATGCAGGGCGTGCACTTCGACCCGGTGGCGCAGCACGCCCGACAGCTGCACGCCCTGGCGGGTCAGGGGCGCCGCGGTGGAGGCGAGCCGGTGCAGCAACTTCTTGGTGGCCAGGCCTACGCTCATGTACCGTGGCGCATCGCAGATCTTGCCCAGCAACTGGGCGACCAGCATGCTGCTGTCGGTGAGCGCTTCCAGGATCCTGGCCTGCTGGCGCGCTTTGGGCGGGCTGAGCATATTGAGCAGGCGCGAACCCAGGGCGCAGCCTGGCACCCGGGGCCGGTCGGTCGCATCCGCCAGGCGAGGTGCGTCCGCCGGCACCGCCTGCACAGACCGCTTTCCGAAATCACCCAGGGGCGCATGGCCAAAATCCGCATTCAGTGGAATGGGAAGCGGGCTGCCGGTGAGTGTGATGGGAAGGTGCATGGGCTAGGGTTAAATGGGATATGCAGTAAGTAACGTGGATATCGCCGAGGTTCCTAGCGCCTAGGGTGTGTTTGTTGTAGGCCGACACCGCCATTGTGACTGGCGCAGCACCAGTGTGTCCATGGCCTGCAGCAGGCGTTCCAGGTCTTGATTGGCCGGCTCGAGCTGGGCCAGCGCGCAGCAGGTGGCTTCCAGCGTGGAGAGTTGGCCGGCGCGGTGGGCGCGCCGGATGGCATAGCGCGACGCGGGCAGGTCGCGCAGGCCCAGGCGCGGCAGCTGCTGCAGGAGCGGGTTCAGGTAGAGCATCTTGCGGCTCTTGCGCCAGGTGCCGTCGATCACCACCAGCCGCAGGGGCTGGGGGCTCTCCAGCCACGAGGGCGGCAGCGGCGGGGCCGGCAGCAGGGGCAGGGCCGGGTCGTGCGCGGATTCGGGGTACAGCAACACGCTGCGCGGCGACATGGCCGGATGGCCTTGCCAGTCCTCGGTCAGCCAGGATTGCAGCGCATCGCTGGCAAACTGCTCCCCCACTTCCAGCCGGCTGCGCTGCAGGCACAGGTGCAGCAGCCGCGCCGTGCCTTTGGCCTCGCGCACTTCCAGCGGGTGCTGCAGGATCAGCACTTCGCTCGCATGCTCCACGGCCTGGACCAGATCGCAGATGCAGTTGCGCAGCGGCCGCTGGCAAGGCGCGCAAAAGGCTCGGGGCGCGGTAGCCCGCGGCGCTGGGGCCGTATCCTTCATTGCGCGCGGAGACCGGGTTGAACCAGCAGATTGCGGCCCGCACCCCAGCCGCTCCAGGCCATGGCGAAGGACAAGGCGAAGATCAGCCCGGCACTCGACGCAAAGCTGCCGGTCCATTGGCGCAGCAGACCTGTGAGCAGCGGCCCGCAGGCGGCGAGAAGATAGCCCCAGCCCTGGGCCATGGCGGACAGCTGGGCCGTGATCTGGGCATTGCCGCTGCGCAGCACGATCAGGCTCAGGGCCAGCGCAAACAGGCCGCCCTGGCCGCAGCCCAGCACCACGGCCCAGAGCCAGACCGTGGACAAGGGGGCGAAGAGCAGCCCCATCAGCGACGTGAAGCTCAGCGCCGTCAGCCCTACGGCCAGTGCACGCTGGTCGCGGCAACGCGCGGCCACCGAGGGGACGAGCAGGGAGGTGACCAGCTGGGCCAGGGTGGTCAAAGCCACTACATAGCCGGCCACCGCGCTGTCCAGGCCGCGCTCGCGCAGTATGGGCGCGAGCCAGCCGATGACGATGTAGGCCAGTGAGGACTGCAGGCCCATGAAGGCCGTGACCTGCCAGGCCAGGGGGTCTCGCCACAGGCTGCCGCCCTGGGCGGCTGGGTCGACAGCCTCGGCGCGCATGCGCAGCGCCTGGGGCAGCCACAGCAGCAGCACCAGCAGTGCCGGCACGGCCCAGATCGCAAGGGCATGGGCCCAGGATCCGTCGAAATAGCTGATGGCCAGCGGCACGGTCGATGCCGTGGCAATCGTCGCGCCTATGCAGATGGCCAGAATGTACAGGCCGGTCATCAGCGCGGCACGCTGCGCAAAATGGCGCTTGACCAGGCTGGGCAGCAGGACGTTGCCCATGGCAATGCCGGCTCCAGCCAGCACCGAGGAGGCAAACAGCCAGGGCAGGGATCCAGTGGCGCGCAGCAAGGTGCCGAGCCCTATGAGCAGCAGCGCGAGCAACAGCACGCGCTCGGCGCCAAAGCGGCGCGACAGCCAGGGTGTGGGCGCGGAAAACAGGCCCAGGCAGACAATCGGCAAGGTGGTCAGCAGGCTCGCGCCCGCTGCGCTCAGGCCGGTGTCGCGCATGATTTCGGGCAGCACCACCGACAGGCTGCCAAATACCGGGCGCAGGTTGCCTGCGATGAGCAGCAGGCTCAGGCCCAGCAACCATTGCATGGGGCGCTGGGGGGCAGCGGGGGAAGGCGCGAAAGAGGGAGAAGAAGAGGAAGGGAGCGACATAGATCGCTCGACTGTAGCGGCACTCGGCCAGCGTGGCTGGGGCCCGGGACGAAACCAAAACCGCAGCATTGTCTTGGCGGCCGGCAGGAAGTCGGCCGCCGGCGCTCAGCGGATCAGAGCCGGCCCTTGTAGTAGCTGCTGCGGTCCATGTCGACAACATCCACGCTCAGCTGCACCAGCATGCCCGCGGGTTGGGGCGTGAGGCGGCGCAACACCTCGGCGATGCGGTCCGACAGCTCTTTCTTGACTTCTGGCGTGCGGCCCGACAGCAGGTGCAGATGGGCATGGACGAAGCCATTGAGGCCGGGCGTCGTGCCGATGGCGAACTGCTGCACGGCGGCAATGCGCGACTTGACGTCGAGCGGGTCGACGACGGTGGGGTGGCCGCAGACGGCGGCATTGAGTTCGGTCAGCAGCTGGCGCTCGGGGAACTCGGCCAGGTTGGCGCTGTACTCGACGTAAAGATGGGGCATGGAAGTCTCCTCGGATGAAAAAAAGCCCCCACGCTGGCTCGCTTCGCGTAGCCGCAGCCCCCCGTGGGGGCGAGGCCCGGCGGCAAAAATGGGGGCGGGGTGCTGTCAGTGGGCGCGGGGTGCGGGCGGCACCAGGATGGTCGGGGCGCTGGGCGCGGCCAGGGCCGGGTAGTCGCGGCTGAAATGCAGGCCCCGGCTTTCGTGGCGCATCTGCGCCGAACGCACGATGAGCTCGGCCACCTGCACCAGGTTGCGCAGCTCCAGCAGGTCGCGCGACACATGGAAGTGCGCGTAGAACTCGTTGATTTCGGCGGTGAGCAGGGCGATGCGCCGGGCCGCGCGCTCCAGCCGCTTGTTGCTGCGCACGATGCCTACATAGTTCCACATGAAGCGGCGCAGCTCGTCCCAGTTGTGGGCGATGACCACGGCTTCGTCGGCGTCCGTGACCTGGCTGTCGTCCCAGTCGGGCAGGGCGCAGACGGTCTGGGACGCGGCTTCGCGGATGGCCTGGGTCGCGCTTTGCGCAAACACCATGCACTCGAGCAGGGAGTTGCTGGCCAGCCGGTTGGCGCCGTGCAGGCCCGTGCAGGCCGTCTCGCCTATCGCCATCAGACCCTGGATGTCGGTGCGTCCCGCCAGGTCGGTGAGCACGCCGCCACAGGTGTAGTGGGCGGCGGGCACCACGGGAATCGGCTCGCGCGTGATGTCTATGCCCAACTCCAGGCATTTGGCCTGGATGTTGGGGAAGTGGGCCTGCAGGAATTCCGGGCTCTGGTGCGAGATGTCGAGGTAGACGCAGTCCAGGCCGTGCTTTTTCATCTCGAAGTCTATGGCCCGGGCCACGATGTCGCGCGGCGCGAGTTCGGCGCGTTCGTCGTGCGCGTCCATGAAGCGCGCGCCGCCCAGCGCGGCCGGCAGCTTGAGTTGGCCGCCTTCGCCGCGCACGGCTTCGCTGATCAGAAAGGACTTGGCATGCGGGTGGTACAGGCAGGTCGGGTGGAACTGGATGAACTCCAGGTTGGCCACGCGGCAGCCCGCGCGCCAGGCCGCGGCAATGCCGTCGCCGGTGGCGGTGTCGGGGTTGGTGGTGTAGAGGTAGACCTTGCCGGCGCCGCCCGTGGCCAGGATGGTGTGGGGCGCACGGAAGGTATCGACCTGGTCGGTGTTGCCGTTGAGCGCATACAGGCCCAGGCAGCGGGGCACGCCAGGCTGGCCCAGCTTGCTCGACGTGATCACGTCCACCAGGGTGTGGTTTTCCAGCACGGTGATGCCCGGCGTCTTGCGCACGGTGTCTATCAGCTGGCGCTGGACGGCGGCGCCGGTGGCATCGGTGGCGTGCACGATGCGCCGCGCGCTGTGCCCGCCTTCGCGCGTCAGGTGCAACTGGCCGTCCTCTTCGGAAAACGGCACGCCCAGCGACTGCAGCCAGGCGATGGCGGCGGGCGCGTTCTCGACCACCTGGCGCGTGGCCGGCAGATCGCTGAGGCCGGCGCCGGCGATCAGCGTGTCCTTGATATGGGCGTCGAAGCTGTCGTCCTCGGCCAGCACGGCGGCAATGCCGCCCTGGGCCTGGTTGCTCGCGCCATCGTCGAGTCCGCGCTTGGTCAGTACCGCCACGCGGTGCGTCGCCGCCAGTTGCAGCGCAGCCGTGAGTCCGGCCAGGCCGCTGCCCACTATGAGTACATCGAAATCGTGCAATGCCATGGCAATACCTGAGAGAAAGCTTGCCCGGACCGGCCGGGGCTGGGTGGGGGCCCCAGCCGTGCGCACTACCCATGTTCTGCCCATGGCAGCACAGGGTGCGTCAAGGCAGAGGGAGGGAGTTTAAAGTGGTGTGTAGGCCAGTCTGACGTAGATCGGGGCAAAGGCCTCGGCCTGGGTGATCTCGATCAGCGTCTCCTTGGCCAGCTCCAGCAGGGCGATGAAAGTCACCACCAGCACCGTCGAGCCTTTGGCGGGCTCGAACAGGGTTTCGAAAGTGACGAAGCGCTTGCCTTGCAGCGTCCTGAGAATCTGGCTCATGTACTCGCGCACGCTCAATTCTTCGCGCGTGATGCGGTGGTGCTGGACCAGGGTGGCGCGCTTGAGGATGTCGTTCCAGGCCTGCTGCAGCTCGCCCGGCAGCAGGTCCGGAAAGCGCGGTTGCAGGCTTTGCTCGATGTGCACCTGGGCCTTGAGAAAATCGCGGCCATGCTGCGGCAGTTGGCCCAGCCGGGCGGCCGACAGCTTGATCTGCTCGTATTCCAGCAGCCGGCGCACCAGTTCGGCGCGCGGATCCTCGACTTCCAGGGCGTCGGCCGATTTCTTCGGCGGCAGCAGCATGCGCGACTTGATCTCGATCAGCATCGCCGCCATCAGCAGGTACTCGGCGGCCAGCTCCAGATTGCGGCTGCGGATTTCATCCACATAGCGCAGGTACTGGCGCGTCACGCTCAGCATGGGGATGTCGAGGATGTTGAAATTCTGCTTGCGGATCAGGTAGAGCAGCAAGTCCAGCGGGCCTTCGAAGGCTTCAAGAAAGACTTCGAGTGCATCGGGCGGGATGTACAGGTCGTTGGGCAGGGCAAACAGCGGCTCGCCATACAGGCGCGCCAAAGCCACCCGATCGATGACATCGGGCAGTCCGTCGGACGCCAGAGCCGCCTGTGGGGCGAGTTCCAGCACCAGCGCGGCGTCGGTCGGGCTGTTCATGGATTAGCCAACGGCCGCATCCTGGCGGCGCAGCTCAGGCCTTGGTCTGGTAGACGTAGGGCTGCTGGGGGATCTCGCCAGCGTTGTATTCCTGCCAGATCTCGCTGTCCACGTTCTTGTCCCACAGCAGGGCGCGACCGGCAAGCTGCTTGGCTTCGAGGTCGGGCTTTTGCGTGCGCAACTGCTCGATGAACTGGGTGGTGTCGGACTTGTAATCAGGGCGGGCGAAAAATGACATGGACTGTTAACCTCTTTGGATTCCATGATTTTACCGGGACGCCGTCTATGAAACCAGTTACCCGTTGGCTTACGGCTGTTACTGCGGCCTTTGGCCTGTTGAGCTTGGTCGCTTGTGACGAGCAGCGCATCCGTGAATTGGAAGAGGACGTCTCGACCGAAGTAGAAGTCCGCGACCGCTTTGGCGTGCCGGAAAACATCTGGCAGGAAGCCGATGGCTCGCGTACGCTGGAATACAACCGCCAGCCCGCGGGCTACCAGAATTACATGATCACCATCGCGCCCAACGGCACGATGAAGGCGTTGCGCCAGGTGGTCGCGCCCCATGTCTTCGAGCAGGTACAGCCGGGCATGGACCAGCAGCAGGTGCGGCGCATGCTGGGCAAGCCGGCCAAGCGCATGACTTACGAGCGCAAGCAGGAAACCGACTGGGACTGGCGCTACATCGATCCGCCGGCCACTGAAATGCTGTTCACCGTCACTTTTGGCGCCGACGGCCGGGTGCTGCGCACGGGGCGCAGCGTGGTGATGCGGGATGGAGGGTGAGCCTACGCACCCCCTGAGCCGCTTCGCGGCTTCCCCCTCTCAACCTTCGGTGGAGGGGGACGGCAGCCTCGCTGCGCGGCGGCGCTTGCTCGCTGCCCCCTTGCTGGAGCACGCCAGTTGTTAGGCCATGCCCTGTGCCATACAGAGCTGGTCAGGGCGCAGAGGTGATGTTTTCTTTGATGTGTATGCCGCTGTTGTCAGCGGGCACATCGTCATCCATCATGGCATCCGCGGCCTTGCCTATGCCTTTGCCGGCGATGCGCACCGTGCCTACGGCGGCATCGGCCGCGAGGCCGACCACGCCGGCCGTGACGCTCACGGCCGCCGAAGTCACCGCGACCACGGCGCAGCCGCTGAGCAGGCTCAGAGCGCTGCCGGCGAGCAGCCAGCGCAGGGACACCGTCATCAGTGAATACGCATGCCGGGCTGGGCGCCCGTTATGGGTTCGAGGATGTAGATGCCGGGCTGGGCTTTCTCGTCGGCGTGGCTGGCGGCCATGACCATGCCTTCGGAAATGCCGAACTTCATCTTGCGCGGCGCCAGATTGGCCACCAGCACCGTCAGCTTGCCGATCAGGTCGGCGGGCTGGTAGTGGCTGGCGATGCCGCTGAAGACGTTGCGCATGCGGCCTTCGCCGGCATCCAGCGTCAGGCGCAGCAGCTTGGTCGAGCCTTCGACGGCTTCGCAGTTCACGATCTTCGCGATCCGCAGGTCGATTTTGGCGAAATCGTCGATGGTGATGGTTTCGGCGATCTCTTCACCGCCGGGCACCAGCTTCTCGGGCTCGGGTTCGGCCGCGGCAGGCGGCTCGAACAGGGCGTCGAGCTGCTTGATGTCCACGCGCTGCAGCAGGTGTTCGTACTTGCCGATCACATGGCCGGCACCCAGCAGGGTCTGGGCGTCGGCAAAGGCCAGCGGCTGCACGTTGAGGAAGGTCTCGACCTGTTGCACCACGGCCGGCAGCACGGGCTTGAGGTAGACGGCCAGCAGGCGGAAGGCTTCTATGCAGGTCGAGCAGACTTCCTGCAGGCGCGCATCCATGCCTTCCTGCTTGGCCAGTTCCCAGGGCTTGTTGGCGTCGACGTATGCGTTGACGCGGTCGCACAGCAGCATGGTTTCCCGCACGGCGCGCGCGGTGTCGCGCTTTTCGAAAGCGTCGGCAATGGTCGGTGCCTGGGCGCGCATCTGCGCGAGCAGGGCCTGGCCTTCGTCGCCCAGGGGCGCGAGCTGGCCCGCAAAGCGCTTGGACAGGAAGCCCGCGGCGCGCGAGGCGATGTTGACGAATTTGCCGACCAGGTCGCTGTTGACGCGGGCCATGAAGTCTTCGGCGTTGAAGTCTATGTCTTCATTGCGGCCGTTGAGCTTGGCGGCGAGGTAGTAGCGCAGCCATTCGGGGTTCATGGCCAGGCTCAGGTACTTGAGCGGGTCCAGGCCGGTGCCGCGGCTCTTGCTCATCTTCTCGCCGTTGTTCACGGTGAGGAAGCCGTGCACGAAGATCTGCGTGGGCGTCTTGCGGCCGCTGAACTTCAGCATCGCGGGCCAGAACAGCGTGTGGAAGGTGACGATGTCCTTGCCGATGAAGTGGTACTGCTCGAGCTGCTCGTCGGCCATGTAGGCGTCGTAGTCCTGGCCGCGTTTGGTGAGCAGGTTCTTCAGCGAAGCCAGGTAGCCCACGGGCGCATCCAGCCAGACGTAGAAGTACTTGCCCGGCGCATCGGGAATCTCGATGCCGAAGTAGGGCGCGTCGCGCGAAATGTCCCAGTCGCCCAGGCCTTCGCTGGTCGTGCCGTCGGCGTTGGTGCGTACGCTGAACCATTCCTTGACCTTGTTGGCCACTTCGGGCTGCACGTGCTTGCCGTTTTGCGTCCATTCCTGCAGGAACTCCACGCAACGCGGGTCCGACAGGCTGAAGAAGAAGTGTTCCGAGCTCTTGAGCACGGGCTGGGCGCCGCTCAGTGCCGAGTAGGGCTTGATCAGGTCGGTGGGCGCATAGACGGCGCTGCAGACTTCGCAGTTGTCGCCGTACTGGTCCTTGGCGTGGCACTTGGGGCACTCGCCCTTGATGAAGCGATCGGGCAGGAACATGTTCTTCTCGGGATCGAAGAACTGCTCGATGACCTTGGTGCTGATGAAGCCGGCCTTTTTCAGGTCCAGGTAGATCTGCTTGGCGAGGACGTGGTTCTCTTCGCCGTCGGTGTTGTGCCAGTTGTCGAACTGGATGTGAAAGCCGTCGAGGTACTGCTTGCGTCCGGCAGCGATGTTGGCTACGAACTGCTGGGGCGTGACGCCGGCCTTTTCGGCGGCAATCATGATGGGCGCGCCGTGGGCGTCGTCGGCGCCGACGAAGTTCACGTCATGGCCGTGCATTCGCTGAAAACGGACCCAGATGTCGGCCTGGATGTACTCCATGATGTGGCCGATGTGAAAGTTGCCGTTGGCGTAGGGCAGGGCAGTGGTTGCGAAGATCTTGCGTACAGACATCGAAGCGGCTTTCTCTAGGGGAACCCGAGATTTTAGTGGCTGGCGTCGCTTGTGGCTGGCGTGGGGTTGGTGGCGGGGTTTTTACGGCCGTTGCTG
>JAMNYN010000427.1 GCA_023622805.1 Pseudomonadota bacterium
GTCGCCGCACTGCGCCGCCACCTCGAAACCCTGGCCCAGCAGATGCCGGCGCGGCCGCGCAACGGCCTTTTCCGCCTGGCCGTGGACCGCAGCTTCAGCCTGCCCGGCCAGGGCACGGTGGTCACGGGCACGGTCTTCGGCGGCGCCGTCGCCACCGGCGACAGCCTGCAGCACTCAGGCACGGGCCAGAGCCTGCGGGTACGCAGCATCCACGCCCAGAACCAGGCCAGCGACAGCGGCGTGGCCGGCCAGCGCGTGGCGCTCAACCTCGCCGGCCTGGCCAAGGACGACATACAGCGCGGCGACTGGATCGCCGACGGTGCGCTGCTGCAAGCCAGCGACCGCATCGACGTGCAGCTGCAACTGCTGGACAGCGCGCCTGAAATCCGCCAATGGACGCCCGTGCACCTGCACCTGGGCACGGCCCACCGCACGGCCCATGTGGCCCTGCTCGAAGGTGAACGCATAGAGCCCGGCAGCCGCGTGCGCGCCCAGCTGGTGCTTGACGCCCCGGTTTTCTGCCTGCCCGGCGACCGGCTGATCCTGCGCAACGCCCAGGCCAGCCGCACGATCGCCGGCGGCACGGTGACCGACCCCTATGCGCCGGCACGCAAACGCCGCAGTCCCGAGCGCCAGGCCTGTCTGCAGGCCCTGGAAAGCCTGGCGGCCACGGGCGACGCCAGCGCCATCATCACCCAGTCGCCCCACGGCCTGCCGCTGTCCCAGCTGGTGCGCCTGTCGGGCCGGCGCTGGGAGGCCCAGGACCTGCCCACCGACTGCCTGCAATTGCCGCTCAGCGCCAGCGATGCCCTGCTGCTGTCGCAAGCACGCTGGCAGCAGCTGCGCGAGCAGATACTGGCCACGCTCACCCAGTTCCACAGCAAAAGCGCCGACGAGCCCGGCCTCAACGCCGCGCGCCTGCGCCGCATGGCCTGGCCCGGCCTGGTGCAGACCACGCACGACGCGCTGTGGCGCGGCCTGGTCGACGGCCTGCTGCAAGACCAGAGCCTGGCATCAAGCGGCGCCTGGCTGCACCTGCCAGGCCACACGGTAGAGCTGAGCCCGCAGGAGCAGATCCTGGCCGAACGCCTTGTGCCGCTGCTCGACGAAGGCCGTTACGACCCGCCCTGGGTGCGCGACCTCGCGGGGTTGGCGACGGAAGACAGCGTGCGCCAGCTGCTGCGCAAGCTCACGCGGCGCGGTCAGGTCTTCCAGGTGGTCAAGGACTTGTTCTACAGCGCCGCCCGCATGCAGGAGCTGGCCGCGCTGGTGCAGACCATCGCCGCCACCGATGCGCGCGGCGAAGTCGAGGCCCGCGCCTTTCGCGACGCCACGGGACTGGGCCGCAAGCGGGCCATTCAAATCCTGGAGTTCTTCGATCGCGTGGGCTATACGCGCCGCCTGCGCGACGCCCACCTGCTGCGGCCCGATGCCCACTGGCAAGGCGCCAACCCGCCGTTACAATAACCGTGCTTGCCTGCGCCACCCAAGGCGACGGGCACGATGGAAGGCATGCACACCCGGTGGTGTGGCCGGGCTTCAAACCCGGTGAGGGGCGTCAGTCGCTCCTGGGTTGGTTCGACTCCAGCTGCTTTCCGCCATCTCTTTTGCTCCGCGCCCATCCGCACCACCGCTTTCGTGTGAGCGCCTCTAACGTGCGCCGGCCTCCTTGGGGCGGTACCCCAGCCGCAGCGACACCTCGGCGGCCGCCTGGCGCACGGAGCGGGCCACGTCGGAGTCCCAATCCGCGGGAAAATTGTCCTCGTGACCCAAGGCCGTGATCACCAGCACGGCCTTGCCTTCATGGTCAAAGGCCGCAGCGCTGAAAGCGTTGACCCCTGGGATAGGCCGGCCGGCGGCCCGCACCACGCCATGCGCGCGCAGCTCGGCCTGAATGTCCTGAATTTCCTTGTCCACATCCTTGACGGCACTGCGGTCAAGCCGCCGCAGGCCATCGCCCAAGGCGCCTTGCATGGTCTGCTCCAGCTGCTGGCGCGGCAGCGTGGCGGCAAAGGCCCGTCCCGTTGCCGTGCCCAGCACGGACATCACGGTGCCCATGCGCATGCTGCCATGCAGCGGCTGGCTGGCCTCGATGTAGCGCACGATGGTGGGCCCGAAATTGGCCCACACCGCAATGGCAACGGTCTGGTCGATGGCCAGCGCCAATGCCTCGGCCACCGGCGTGGCGATCTTCAAGGGGTCGAGCTGGTGCAGGCAGCTCAGGCCCACCTGCAGTGCCGCTGAACCCAGTGCATAGCGGCCCGTCACCGGATCCTGCTCGATCAGCCGCAACCGGCCAAAACTCACCAGATAAGGATGGGCGCGCGACGCCGGCAGGCCGGCCTGGGCCGCCAGGTCCTTGAGCGTCATCGGGGTGGAGTGCTCGGCCAGCGCCAGCAGCAGCCGCCCGCCTATCTCTATCGACTGGACGGAACGCTGCTCCTTTGGTTCTGGCCCATCCGGGGAATCGTTTTCGTCTGTGCGCATGCTTGGATCTCTCTGATAGCTGTCAACAGTGGGCGTTGATTACAGCCGCAATTATTCTACAAATAAGTTTGACAA
>JAMNYN010000587.1 GCA_023622805.1 Pseudomonadota bacterium
GGCTGCTGATTGAGGTTGTCCAACAGTGTACGCAAAACGTTTCTGGCTTTGAATAGCGGCCAGCTACGGCGGGGTACATAATCACACGACTCTAGACACCTAAGTACATGCGGTGAATCCGGAGAAAATGTCTCGTCACTGCTTTGTTCCCAGATTAAAAAACGGCGCTCACGCCTTGGGTATCGGCACCATCAAAAAAACGTGCCACCCTCCGCACAAAATAGGCGCACGGCCCATCCCCTCCATCAAAAACAGCAAGAATGAACCACGCATGCTTACCATCCGGCTTGCATGGCTGCCATGCAGACATTGACCCGGCACAATCTCCGGCAAGGAACATCCTGTAGCTATCCACAGCCCGGACATCATCCTCCATCCACACCCGCATCACCTCCAGGCGATGCGCTCGCAGCCAGTTGTCCCATGACTCCTGATCGCCGTCGTCGAAAAGCGGCAGGTCAGGATGGCTGCGCTCGCCGCCTGCCTGCATAACCAGCGGCGCAGCCTTGATCGGCAAGACTTTCATTTTTGGATCTCCGTTCCATCGTTTAGGGTCCTTCGACCGTCAGCATGGGACGCAAAGCCACCTGCAGTCACTGCGGTCCGGACCTGGCCAGCCGGCGCTGCAGCGGTTCCCGCGCAAGAGACAATGCATCTTGGTTGACATTGGCCTGCCTGCTTTCAATTTCAGACTGCACGGCCGGACGCACCTGCCGGTCCAGCCCTTCCATGCCCAGCCGGCTCTTGCTGGCCAGGTCATTGAAGTCGGTGTATCCCTTCGGATCGGCCGCCTGCTCGCCCGGGGCGAAGATGGGCAGGAGCACGCGGCCGCCAGTCAGGCGGGCCGCTTCCTGCGCCTTGGCCTTGCCGGGGTTGACGCCCTGCGTAGCTTCCAGGTGCTGATCGTTGTCCCCGGCGATGACCACCGGTTTGCCCGGAAAACGGCCGTGCAGCGCCTTCGCCACCAGTGGCAGGTTGCCGGAGTCAAAAGCGGCTACTGTAGCGAAGCCAAGCGACTTTGACAGGCTGGCGGCGGTCGCATAGCCTTCCGAGATGACCAGCGCAGGCGCCCGGGCCAGCGCCTCCAGGCCACCGACGGCGTGGAAGCAGCCCGTCTTGCGGCTGTCGCGCGCGAAGCGCTTGCTGCCATCCTCGCCGATGTATTGCATGCTCCACTGCTTGCCTTCGGCGTCGGTGGCGGGAATGTAGCTGGCCTTGCCTGCCTTGTCGGTGAAAATACCCGGGGTAGGCTGTAACCCCTTCGACACCAGGTACGGCGTCGGTTCCGCCATCGGCAGCAGGCTGGCCATCTGCCGCACGACGCGGCCCGCCGCTGCCTCCTGCAGCTGCGCCTGGGCAGCCTGCCGTTCCTGCAGCCTGGTAGCCGCTTCGGCCTGCAGCCGGGCCTTCTGTTCCTGGTCCAGCGTGTAGCCCTTGTACTTCCAGTCCATCGCCTCGCCCGTCTTGTTGTTCTTGATATGGCCTGCCGGATGGCCATCCAGGTGGGCGACATAGAAGCCAGAGCCGGAATGCTCGCTATGCTTTTCCCCTTCCACGGTGATCCGGTGCTTCTGCCCATCCATCACGGGATGCTCGCCGCTCACCACGCAGCGCAGGCTGCGCAGCGCATCGGCAAACTCCTCCTGCGCCGTCATAGCGGGCCCCTGCTGGGGACCTGCCTTGCCGGGCATCCAGCGTGCCAGCCGCGCCATGTTCGCCTTCGCTCCCGCATACCAGGACTTCGCCACCTTGTCCCATGCCGCGCCCGCCGCCTTGGCCAGCTTGCGTTCGCCGTAGGGCACGGCCAGGTACTGGCGCGGTGCAGCAGGGACGCCGTCACGCGGTTCCGGTCCGCCAGCACCTTCCGCTGCAGATTGCCTGTGCCACTTCCCGAACACGTCGGGATCGCCCCCAGGCGGTACCGTCCACGATTGCGCCGCCCTGTCCCAGCGCGCACCCAGGGCCTTGGCTTCGTCCTTTTCCCTGAACGGCACGGCAAGCAGCACGCTGGCGCCAGGTGCGGCCTGGCCGCTGCCCTGCTCGATCTGCGCCACCCGGCGCTGCAGGTCTGCGCTGCCGGTGACGGCGGCCAGTTCCGCGCCCTTGCGCGCTTCGCGGGCCGCAACCAGGTCTTCCGCAGCGCTGGCAGGGTCGCGCCGCACGCGCTCCTCATGCAGGCGGGCCAGTTTCACGGCCTTCTCGCGTTCATCTGTTTCGGAGTGCGCGTCGATCAGCGCCAGCCTGCCCGCCAGCTGCGCCGCTTCGCGCTCGGTACCGCGGTCGGCCAGCCACTGGTGGCGGCCATCGCCCTGCTGTGCGTAGACGCTCCAGAATTCCGGCCTGAGGCCAAGCTGCTCGGCCGATGCTTCCTGCAGCTCCCCATCCACCTCGCCAGTGACCATGCCCTGCACCATCACGCGGCCATTCCAGTCGTGCGGCAAGGTAAAGCCCAGATGCCGCATGGCGGCAACGTCCAGAACGGTCCCGGCCTCGCTGCCGCCACCGCGCAATACCTGCAGCCGCGCCAGAGCAATCTCGCTGTCGCCCGTATTTTCCATTTC
>JAMNYN010000707.1 GCA_023622805.1 Pseudomonadota bacterium
CATGGAAAGGCGAGGCATTGATCACCGCCAGCAACTGGGCACCCGCCTGGGCGGCGCGCTGCGCCGGGCCGGCCTGCCAGGCGTCCTCGCAGACCAGCAAGCCTATGCGCAGACCTTCGACTTCGAACACGCAAGGCGCCTGTCCTGGCGTGAAATAGCGCTGCTCGTCGAACACGTGGTAATTGGGCAGGGCCTGCTTGGCGTAGCTGCATTCCACGACCCCGTGGCGCAGCACGCTGGCCGCGTTGTGGCACAGTCGGGCGCCAGCCACCCGCTGGGGATGGCCGAGCACGATGGCCAGGCCTGCCAGGTCCGCGGTCTCACGGGCCACGGTCTGCACGGCAGCTTCGCAGGCGGCCAGAAAGGCCGGTCGCAACAGCAGGTCTTCGGCCGAATAGCCGCACAGCGCCAGTTCGGGCGTGAGCAGCAGGCGTGCGCCCGCGGCATGGGCTGCGCGCGCGGCATCAATGATTTTTTGCGCATTGCCAGGCAGGTCGCCCACGACAAAATTGAGCTGCGCAGTGCAAATGGAGAGCGTCATGGATAGAAGTCAGGCCGACAAGGCCCATCGCAAAAGCGCTGCCCCCCAGGTCGCCGGTTCGGCCCTGGGCCCTGGGAGCAGGCATGGCTGAAAACGCAATTATGACCCGCGTGTTCACCCACGTGCAGGAGATCCCCGAACAGGCCTGGAACCGCCTGCTGGCGCAACAGCCCGAGCCCACGCCTTTCATGCGCCATGAATACCTGGCCGCGCTCGAAGCCAGCGGCAGCGCCACGCTGGAGACCGGCTGGCAGCCCTGCTTCATCACGCTGTGGGAAGGTGATGAATTGATCGCGGCCTGCCCCCTGTATGCCAAAAACCACTCTTCGGGTGAGTACGTGTTCGACTGGGCCTGGGCCAGGGCTTACGCCGAGCACGGCCTCCCGTACTACCCCAAGGCCGTGATCGCCGTGCCGTTCACCCCCGTGCCCGGCACCCGCCTGCTGGCGCGCGATGAAGGCCTGCGCGCCCTGCTGGCGCAAGCCGTGCGCGCCTGGGTGGCGGCCCAGGACTGGTCTTCGGTGCATGCGCTGTTCACCGAGGCCGCCGACCTGGCCGCCTGCCGCGCCGACGGCTGGATGGTGCGCAGCGGCGTGCAGTTCCATTGGACCAACCGCACCGGGACCGACCACCGGCGCCTGCAGGACTTCGACGATTTCCTGGCCCAGATGCAGCAGGAAAAGCGCAAGAAGATCCGCCAGGAGCGCCGCAAGGTGGCCGAGGCCGGCGTGGTCTTTCGCGCCCTGCATGGCAATGCCATCACCGAAGCGGATTGGGAGTTTTTCTACCGCTGCTACGAGCGCACCTATCTGGAGCACGGCAACGCGCCCTATCTCAACCGCGATTTCTTTGCCCGCCTGAACGCCCACATGCCCGGCCACTGGCTGCTGTTCATCGCCGAGCGCGACGGCCGGCCCATGGCCGCCAGCCTGATCGCGCTCAATGCCGAAGCCGCCGCGCGCGCCGGCGGACAAGTGCCACAGGGCGCGGCCGACAGCGCCGCCTACGGCCGCTACTGGGGTGCGCTGGAGAGGGTCGACTGCCTGCACTTCGAAGCCTGCTACTACCAGCCCATAGCCTGGTGCATAGCGCACGGCATCGCGCGCTTCGAAGGCGGCGCCCAGGGCGAGCACAAGATGGCCCGCGCCCTGCTGCCCACGCCCACCTCCAGCGCCCACTGGATTGCCCATCCCGGCTTCGCCGATGCCGTCGACCGCTTCCTGGCGCGCGAAGGCAGCGGCGTGCAGTCCTATCTGCAGGACTTGCAGGCGCACAGTCCGCTGCGCCAGGCGGGCCCCGGCCATGAAAAAAGCCGCCCTAAGGCGGCTGGTGTCACGGAAAAACCGGTTTAAAAGCTTTCCCAGTCGTCCGATGCCTCGGCGCGGTTGCCGCCCGCGGCAGGCACCGGCCGACCGCGGGAACTGACGCTGGACGGAGCCGCCTGTGGCTCAGATTGCTGCAGGGCGGCCGCTGCCGGCTTGCTGGCCAGCGGCTTGCGCTGCCCGGCCTGGGCAGGACGCGGCTGCGGCTGCGGCTGCGAGCGCGGTGCGGCCGCGCGCGCGCTTGCGGTGCTGCCCTGGGCCAGGCGGAACACCGCCACGGCTTCGACCAGATCCTGCGCCTGGCGCTGCAGGCTGTCGGCCGCGGCCGCGCTTTGCTCCACCAGCGCCGCATTCTGCTGCGTCGCCTGGTCCATCTGCACGATGGCTTCGCCCACCTGTCCCACGCCCGTGCTCTGCTCGCTGCTGGCCGCGCTGATCTCGCCCATGATGTCCGTCACCCGGCGGATCGCGCTCACCACCTGGGTCATGGTCTCGCCGGCCTGGTCCGCCTGCTGCGAGCCCTGCTCCACGCGCTCCACGCTGGCCGTGATCAGGCCCTTGATTTCCTTGGCGGCTTCGGCGCTGCGCTGCGCGAGGCTGCGCACTTCGCTGGCCACCACCGCAAAGCCCCGGCCCTGCTCGCCCGCGCGCGCCGCTTCCACGGCGGCGTTCAGCGCCAGGATATTGGTCTGGAAC
>JAMNYN010000417.1 GCA_023622805.1 Pseudomonadota bacterium
CACGTCCACGATGTCGGGCAGGTCCGTGAGGTCCTGCTTGTCGACTTCGACCAGACGCAGGCCCTGCCCCGCATAGGCGTGCAGGCAGGCGCGGATCAGCGAGGACTTGCCGGTGCCGCGCGCGCCCGTGAGCAGCACGTTGTTGGCCGTGCGGCCCTGCACGAACTGCTCGGTGTTGCGCGCGATCTTTTCCTTTTGCCCATCGATGTTCTGCAGGTCCGACAGTCCCATGGCGCCGATATGCCGCACCGGCTCCAGCACGCCGCAGCCGTTGGCCCGCTTGCGGTAGCGCCAGGCAATGGCCTCATTCCAGTCCTGCGGGGACTGCAGGGGCTGGGGCAGGACGGCTTCGATGCGCAGCATCAGCTGCTCGGCACGCGCCACCAGGCGTTCAAGGGGGTTGGAATCCGTGGGCAAGGTCATGGCAAAACTCTCGTGTCTCGGTCGGTCGTTATATCGATGCGCCCCGCAGGGCGGCTGCTCGGTGATCTACGGCGCGCGCCGCGCGCAATCTCTGCAACTGGCGCGCCGCAGCCCAGGGACACCGAGCAAGGGCCGCCCCGCAGCGATGGTGTCGTCCCCCCGGGGGGAAGCCGGGGCGGCCCAAGCCGCGCAGCGGCTCAGGGGGAGAGTCAAGACCGATAATCGGCGTTGATCGTCACATAGTCATGGCTGAAATCGCAGGTCCAGACGGTGTCGACTGCGTCGCCACGGCCCAGCAGCACGCGCACGGTGATTTCCTGTTGCTGCATCACGCGCTTGCCGTCTTCCTCGCGGTAGGCCGGGTTGCGCCCGCCCTGGATGGCCACATGCACATCGTCGAGGTACAGATCGATGCCGGTCTGGTCAAGGTCGGCAATGCCCGCATAGCCCACCGCCGCGAGAATGCGGCCCAGGTTTGGGTCGCTGGCGTAGAACGCGGTCTTGACCAGCGGCGAATGGGCGATGGAATAGGCCACCTGACGGCATTCTTCGCCGGTCTTGCCGCCTTCGACCCGCACGGTGATGAACTTGGTCGCGCCTTCGCCGTCGCGCACGATGGCCTGGGCCAGCTTTTGCGACACTTCCAGCAGGGCGGCCTGCAAGGCCTGGCCTTCGGCGCTGGACAGCTGCGTGATCTGCGCGTGCTTGGCACGGTTGGTGGCGACCAGCACGAAGGAGTCATTGGTCGACGTGTCGCCGTCTATGGTCACGCGGTTGAACGAGCTTTCGGCCAGCGCGGTCACCAGCGGCTGCAGCAGCTCGGGTGCGATGCAGGCATCGGTCGCCAGGAAGCCCAGCATGGTCGCCATGTTCGGGCGGATCATGCCCGCGCCCTTGCTGATGCCGGTGATCGAAACCGTGACGCCACCGATCTGCACCTGGCGGCTGAAGGCCTTGGGCAGGGTGTCGGTGGTCATGATGCCTTCGGCCGCACGCGCCCAATGGGCGGGCTGGGCATCGGCCAGCGCTGCAGGCAAGCCGGCGACGATGCGGTCGACCGGCAGCGACTCCATGATCACGCCAGTGGAGAACGGCAGCACCTGGTGCGCGGCCACGCCCAGCAGGTCCGCCAGCGCGGCGCTGGTGGCGCGCGCATCGGCCAGACCCTGGGCACCCGTGCCGGCGTTGGCATTGCCGGTGTTGATCACCATGGCGCGCACGCCCGTACCCTGGGCCAGGTGCTCGCGGCTGACCTGCACGGGGGCCGCGCAGAAGCGGTTTTGCGTGAACACGCCAGCCACGGCCGCGCCTTCATCGAGCAAAAAGACCGTCAAGTCCTTGCGATTGGCCTTGCGCACGCCGGCTTCGGCGACGCCAATACGGACACCGTCGATGGCAAGCAGCTCGGCGGCAACAGGGGCAGAGAGATTCACAGGCATGCGAATGTCTTTCGTGAAAAGGAAATCAGACAAATTATGCGGAAAGATCTTCCGCTGAAAAAAAAGCCCCCACGCTCGCTTCGCGTAGCAGCTGCCCCCAAGGGGGCACTTTTTGCCTTGGGGCTGCCCGGCGGCAAAATGCAAACACGGGCCGTAGCCCGTGCTCTGCATCACACCCCAACAGCCATCACTCGCTCAAGCGAGCTTGCCGTGGCATTGTTTGTACTTCCGGCCGCTGCCACAAGGGCAAGGGTCGTTGCGGCCCACGCGGCCCATGCCGGCGGCAGCAGTAGCGGCGGCCACCTCGTCGGCGCGCACCGTGGCCTGGCTGCCGTCTTCGGTCGGCGAGGTATAGGTCACGTTGGAGATGTGCTCGGCACGCTGGCCCAGCACTTCCGTGGCCTGGTCCAACTGCTCGTTGGACTGCACCTGCACCGTCATCAGCACGCGCGTGACTTCGTTCTTCACGTGGTCGATCAACTGACGGAACAGCTCGAAAGCTTCGCGCTTGTATTCCTGCTTGGGCTGCTTTTGCGCATAGCCGCGCAAATGGATGCCTTGGCGCAGGTAATCGAGCGCGGCGAGGTGATCGCGCCAGTTCGAGTCAAAGCTCTGCAGCAGCACGGCGCGCTGGAACTGGGTGAAGTTCTCCTTGCCGATCAGCTGCACCTTGGCGTCGAACGCGTCCTGCGCTGCCTTGAGCACCTTTTCGAGGATTTCCTCGTCGGTGACGGCTTCGGTCGACTCCACATCCTGCACCAGGGACACCTGCAGATTCCACTCGTCGGCCAGTTGCTTCTCGAGCGCCGGCAGGTTCCACTGCTCTTCCATCGAATCCGCGGGCACGTGCTGGCGCACCATGTCGGTCACGGTTTCCTCGCGCATCACGGCGATGAGCTCGCTCAGGTCGGCCGCGTCCAGGATCTCGTTGCGCTGCTGGTAGATCACCTTGCGCTGGTCGTTGGCGACGTCGTCGTACTCCAGCAATTGCTTGCGCACGTCGAAGTTGCGCGCCTCGACCTTGCGCTGCGCCGACTCGATGGAGCGTGTGACGATGCCGGCTTCGATGGCTTCGCCATCGGGCATCTTCAGGCGTTCCATGATGGACTTGACCCGGTCGCCGGCAAAAATGCGCAGCAGGGCGTCGTCCAGGCTCAGGTAAAAACGCGAAGAACCGGGGTCACCCTGACGGCCCGAGCGACCGCGCAGCTGGTTGTCGATACGGCGCGACTCATGGCGCTCGGTGGCGATGATGCGCAGACCGCCCAGGGCCGCGACCTTCTCGTGCTCGATCTTCCACTGTTCGCGCAGCTCGGCGATGCGCTGCGCGCGTTCGGCGTCGCTCAGCGTGGTGTCGGCTTCGACTTCGGTGACGAGCTTTTCCACATTGCCGCCCAGCACGATGTCGGTGCCGCGGCCCGCCATGTTGGTGGCGATGGTGATCATGTTCAAACGGCCGGCCTGGGCGACGATGTCGGCCTCACGGGCGTGCTGCTTGGCGTTGAGCACCTGGTGGGGCAGCTTGGCTTCGTTGAGCAGCCCGTCGATGATTTCCGAGTTCTCGATCGAGGTCGTGCCGACCAGCACGGGCTGGCCGCGCTCGTAGCATTCGCGGATGTCCTTGATCGCGGCCGCGTACTTCTCGGCCGTGGTCTTGTAGACGCGGTCGAGCTGGTCTTCGCGACGGCTCTGGCGGTTGGGCGGGATCACCACGGTTTCGAGGCCGTAGATTTCCTGGAATTCGTAGGCTTCGGTATCGGCCGTGCCGGTCATGCCGCCCAGCTTGCGGTACAGGCGGAAATAGTTCTGGAAGGTGATCGAGGCCAGCGTCTGGTTCTCGGCCTGGATGGCCACGCCTTCCTTGGCTTCCACGGCCTGGTGCAGGCCATCGCTCCAGCGGCGGCCCGACATCAGTCGGCCGGTGAACTCGTCAACGATCACGATTTCACCGTTTTGCACCACATAGTGCTGGTCGCGGTGGTACAGGTGATTGGCACGCAGGGCTGCGTACAGGTGGTGCATCAGCGTGATGTTCGCCGGGTCGTACAGCGAAGCACCTTCGGCGATCAGGCCGGCATGGGCCAGCACGCGCTCGGCCGTCTCATGGCCTTGCTCGGTCAGGAACACCTGCTGGGTCTTTTCGTCCAGCGTGAAATCGCCAGGCACCTTGACGCCTTCGCCCGTGCGCGGATCGGCTTCGCCTTCCTGGCGCTTGAGCATGGGGACGATGGTGTTCATCGCCAGGTACATGGCGGTGTTGTCGTCGGCCTGGCCGCTGATGATCAAAGGCGTGCGCGCTTCGTCGATCAGGATCGAGTCCACTTCGTCGACGATGGCGTAGTTGAGCTGGCGCTGCACCCGGTCGCGCGACTCGTAGACCATGTTGTCGCGCAGGTAGTCGAAACCGTACTCGTTGTTCGTGCCGTAGGTGATGTCGGCCTGGTAGGCAGCCTGCTTTTCTTCACGCGGCATGTTGGGCAGGTTGATACCCACCGTCAGACCGAGGAAGTTGTACAGGCGCGCCATCCATTGCGCATCGCGGTTGGCCAGGTAGTCGTTCACGGTCACGACGTGCACGCCTTCGCCGGCCAGGGCATTGAGGTACACCGGCAGCGTGGCCGTCAGCGTCTTGCCTTCGCCGGTGCGCATTTCAGCGACCTTGCCGTAATGCAGGGCCATGCCGCCCAGCAGCTGCACGTCGAAGTGGCGCATCTTCATGACGCGCTTGGAGCCTTCACGAACAACCGCAAACGCTTCAGGCAACAGGTCATCCAGGGCTTGCCCCTGACTCACCCGCTCCTTGAACTCCTGGGTCGTGGCACGCAGCGCTTCGTCGCTGAGCTTCTCAAGTTCGGGTTCCATCGCATTGATGCGAACCACCGTCTTGCGGTATTGCTTGAGAAGCCGGTCATTGCGGCTGCCGAATAATTTGGTGAGGAAATTGGTGGCCATGCAAACAGATTCACCTTGCCTGCAACAGGGCATTCAAGGTAACCAGAGTCCCTAAGAAGAATGTATTTCAGATGGGGCCGCAGCATGGAATTTCTACAGGGAGAACCCATAATGCGGAGACTGATCCAATGATTCTAACTGCCACATCCAGTGCAGGGCATGCCTGCCGCGGACATCCTTGCGCGCAGCGCAGGCAGTGCGGTCGCCGCCAGCCCTGCGCCCACCGCCGAACAGGCCGCATTTTTGCCCATTACCCGCTCTTGCAATCGGCTTGACGCCCCCTGCCAAGGCCGCCATTTTTCCAGGCCATGAACCGACGCAACTACCCCATCACCTTCCAGCAAGCCGCCCAGTCCTCGCCCACGCTGGCCAAACTGGTCGCCATGACGCAGGACTCCTCGGCACGCCTGCAAGCCATACAGCCTTTGATGCCCATCACCTTGCGCAAAGTCGTGCAGGCAGGGCCCATCGACGGCAGCACCTGGTGTCTGCTGGTCAAAAGCAATGCCGCCGCGGCCAAGCTGCGCCAGCTGCTGCCGGCATTTGCGGCGCACTTGCGTGTCAAAGGATGGGATGTGACGGAAATTCGCCTGAGAGTGCAGACCTGAGGCTCCAGACAGCAGATGCTGGAGGACAGACTGGGCGATATTTCCGTGAGAAATATGGTGCCGGTTGTCGGAATCGAACTGACGACCTACCGCTTACAAGGCGGGTGCTCTACCAACTGAGCTAAACCGGCGAAGCCCGAATTCTAGCGTATAGAAAATGGGCGAAAAACCAAACGCGGCTTTTTATTTGCCGCAGGGCCGCCCCAAGGCAAAAAAATGATGGGGGGGGCTTTGCCCCCCACCGCTTACTTGACGCGCTTGAGCGCGGGACGTGGTCCGGCGGGCGTTGGCGTGCGCGGCGTGGGCTCATCGCCCTCGTCCGTTGCCGCATCGGCCGGCACCAGCTGCATGCGCGCATCGGGCCCTGCCGACACAGGGCTCAGGGCCGGACGTGCGGCCGGCAAAGGCGTATCGCCCGCGGCATCACGACCCGGCTTTTCCTCGGACATGGGAAAGGCCATGCCTTCGCCGGTTTCACGCGCATAAATAGCCATCACGCGGCCCACGGGCACCATGATTTCACGCGGCTGGCCGCCGAAGCGGGCCTTGAACGCGATGAAATCGTTGCCCAGCTGCAGGCCGCCGGTGGCGTCGTAGCTGGTGTTGAGCACGATTTCGCCGTCCTTGACGAACTCTTGCGGCACCTGGACCGAGCCGTCCACGCGCACCGCAAGATACGGCGTCAGGCCATTGTCGGTGCACCATTCGTGCAAGGCACGAATCATGTACGGACGGGTAGAACTGGATTCCATTGCATTCATGGGCGTGGATCTCTGCAGGCAGGCGCTTACTTGCGCATCACCTTTTCGGAAGGTGTCAGCGCTTCAATGTAGGCAGGGCGCGAGAAGATGCGCTCGGCGTACTTGAGCAAAGGCGCGGCGTTCTTGCTCAGCTCGATGCCGTAGTAGTCCAGACGCCACAGCAGCGGAGCAATCGCCACGTCGAGCATGGAGAAGTTCTCGCCCAGCATGTACTTGTTCTTCAGGAACACGGGAGCCAGCTGCGTCAGACGGTCGCGGATGTGCGCACGGGCTTTTTCAATGGCTTTTTCATTGCCCTTGACGTTGCGTGCTTCCAGGATGTTGACGTGGACGAACAGCTCTTTTTCGAAGTTAAGCAGGAACAGGCGCACGCGGGCACGGTCGACTGGGTCGCCGGGCATCAGCTGGGGATGTGGGAAGCGCTCGTCAATGTATTCATTGATGATGTTCGACTCGTACAGAATCAGGTCGCGCTCGACCAGGATAGGTACCTGGCCGTAGGGGTTCATCACATTGATGTCTTCGGGCTTGCTGTACAGGTCCACATCACGGATCTCGAAGTCCATGCCCTTTTCAAACAGCACAAAGCGGCAGCGGTGAGAGAAGGGGCAGGTTGTTCCCGAATAAAGCACCATCATGGTGAAGGCTCCTAAAAATCAAAAAGAGTGGGACGCCTGAAGCGCCCACTCTGTACAAATCCGGCTGTGGGCGCAGTCAGCGCGCCCACAGGGGATGGACCGTCCGTTACTTGACGTCTTTCCAGAATGCAGCGTTCAAACGCCAGGCAATCGCGATGAAGATTCCGAGGAAGATGAGGACCCATACGCCGATGTTTACACGGCGGTTTTGTGCGGGCTCACCCATCCACTGCAGGTAGTTCACCAAGTCGCCAACGGCCTGATCGTACTGCACAGGCGTCATCAGGCCCGGAGTGACCTGTTCCCAGCCTTTGAAAACCTGGGTTTTCTGGCCGTGAACGTCCAGTTCTTCAAACACCGCGCGGCGCGCGCCCTGGAGCTGCCACAGCACGTGCGGCATGCCCACGCTAGGGAAAGCCAGATTGTTCCAGCCCGTGGCCTTGGTGTCGTCGACGTAGAACGTGCGCAGGAAAGTGTAGAGGTAGTCGGCACCCGAACCACCGGCGCCGGCGCGCGAACGTGCAATCACCGTGAGGTCAGGAGGGTTGCCGCCAAACCAGTCCTTGGCCTGCTTGGGATCGATCGAGGCCTTCATGGTGTCGCCGACCTTGTCGGTCGTGAACAACAGGTTGTCCTTGATCTCCTGCTCGGTCAGACCGATGTCCTGCAGGCGGTTGTAGCGCATGAAGGCCGCGGAGTGGCAGCTCAGGCAGTAGTTGACGAACAGCTTGGCGCCGTTTTGCAGCGAGGCCAGGTCGTTGGTCTTGACGGGCGCCTTGTCCCAGGCCATGCCGCCTTCGGCAGCCTGCGCACCCGTGACAAAGCCCAGAGCGACGATCAACGTGAGGATCAGTTTCTTCATTATTTTTCTCCAGCTCAGTGCGGCTTGAAAGTCACGCGATCAGGCACTGGCTTGGGCGTGCCCAGGCGGCTCCACCAAGGCATCAGCAGGAAGAAGCCGAAGTAAAACAAGGTGCCGACCTGCGAAATGCGCTCGAACAGTGGCGAAGGAGGCTTGACGCCCAGGTAGCCCAGGACTACGAAATTCACCACGAACACGGCGTAGAGGTACTTGTGCCAGTCAGGACGGTAGCGGATCGACTTGACCGGGCTGTGATCCAGCCAAGGCAGGGCGAACAGAATCACCACCGCGCCGCCCATCACGACCACGCCCCAGAACTTGGCGTCGATACCCAGCATCAGGGCCACGGCCACCGCAGCCACCACGACCACGGCACCCTTGATCACCGATGGCAGCTTGGACTTGAGCACGCCGAAGCCCGCACCCAGCACCACGCAGGCGATCAGCACGTACATCATCTCGGAAGTGATCGCACGCAGCATCGAATAGAACGGCGTGAAATACCAGACGGGAGCAATGTGCGCCGGAGTCTTGAGCGGATCGGCCGGGATGAAGTTGTTGTATTCCAGGAAGTAGCCACCGAACTCGGGGGCGAAGAACACCACGGCCGAGAACAGGAACAGGAACACGGTCACACCCAGGATGTCGTGCACGGTGTAGTAGGGGTGGAAAGGCACGCCGTCGAGCGGGTGTCCCTTTTCATCCTTGGGAGCGCTAGGACCCTTGATTTCCACGCCGTCGGGGTTGTTCGAACCCACGTCGTGCAGCGCCAGCAAGTGGGCCACCACCAGTCCCAGCAGGACCAGCGGCACAGCGATCACGTGGAAGCTGAAGAAGCGGTTGAGCGTGGCGTCACCGACCACGTAGTCGCCGCGGATCAGCAGGGCCAGGTCGGGACCGATGAAGGGAATGGCGGCAAACAGGTTGACGATCACCTGGGCGCCCCAGTACGACATCTGGCCCCAGGGCAGCAGGTAGCCCATGAAGGCTTCGGCCATCAGCGCCAGGAAAATGGCGCAACCGAAGATCCAGACCAGCTCACGCGGCTTGCGGTACGAACCGTAGAGCAGGCCGCGGAACATGTGCAGGTACACCACGATGAAGAAGGCCGAGGCCCCGGTCGAATGGATGTAGCGGATCAGCCAGCCCCAGGGGACGTCGCGCATGATGTACTCGACCGACTCGAACGCCTTGGCGGCATCCGGCTTGTAGTGCATCACCAGGAAAATCCCGGTCACGATCTGGATCACCAGCACCAGCAGGGCGAGCGATCCGAAGATGTACCAGAAGTTGAAATTTTTCGGAGCGTAGTACTCCGACATGTGCACGCGGTAAGCATCGAACGCCGTGGGAAAACGGTTTTCGAACCAGTTCGTGACCTTCGCGCCCGCAGAGGCGTTCGGGGAGATGTCCTTGAATTCATGAGCCATGTCGTATTCCCTCAGGCCTTGTCTTCACCGATCAGGAGCTTGGTCTCCGACAGGTACTTGTGGGGCGGCACTTCCAGATTGTCCGGCGCGGGCTTGTTCTTGAACACACGGCCGGCCAGATCGAACGTCGATCCATGGCAGGGGCACAGAAAGCCGCCATGCCAGTCGCTTGGCAGCGAAGGCTGCGGTCCGGCCTGGAATCTGTCGACCGGCGAGCAGCCCAGGTGGGTGCAAATGCCCACGACCACCAGAATTTCCGGCTTGATGGAACGGTGTTCGTTGCGCGCGTAGACCGGCGTCAGTTCCCCGGGCTTGCGCTGGGACTGGGGATCGGCGAGCTGGCCGTCCAGGGAAGGCAGCTCTGCCACCTGCTCCGGCGTGCGCTTCATGATCCAGACGGGTTTGCCGCGCCACTCGGCCGTGACTTTCTCACCCGGCTTGAGGGCGGAAATATCCACCTCGACGGGAGCGCCTGCAGCCTTGGCCTTTTCGGACGGCTGGAAGCTGCTCACAAAAGGTACGGCTGTTGCCACGCCGCCCACCGCACCAGCGCAGGCCGACGTGATGATCCACGTCCGCTTGCTGGAGTCGATTGGAGTGTCACTCATGGGGATCCTCGATGTACATCGCTTGATTTGGGGTCAACTTCAAATTGTAGCGGAGTGAGTATGGTTATTCCAGGCTGTCGCTCCTGTCGATGACCGCTGTTGACAGAAGTCAAGCCGGACCATACTGTTTGCCCAAACCAACTCCAGGAGAACCGCACATGGGCATGATGCAAGAATTCCGCGAATTCGCGATCAAGGGAAACGTGATTGACTTGGCGGTGGGCGTGATCATTGGCGGCGCGTTCGGGAAAATCGTCGACTCGGTGGTTTCCGATCTCATCATGCCGGTGGTCGGGCTGGTGTTCGGCAAGCTCGATTTCTCCAACTTGTTCCTGGTGCTGGGCTCCGTGCCCACTGGCACGGCGATGACGCTGGATGCGCTGCGCAAGGCCGGCGTGCCGGTCCTGGCCTATGGCAACTTCATCACGGTGGCGGTCAACTTCCTGATCCTGGCCTTCATCATTTTCCTGATGATCAAACAGATCAACCGCCTCAAGCGCAGCGCCCCACCCGCCCCCGCTCCCGCCACGCCCGAAGACATCGTGCTGCTGCGTGAGATCCGCGATAGCCTGGCTCGTAACACCCCCTGAGCCGCTGACGCGTCTTCCCCCTCTCATCCTTCGGTGGAGAGAGACGACACCATCGCTGCGGGGCGGCCCTTGCTCGGTGTCCCCTTGTTGGGCCGCGCCAGTGGCATAGGGCGCGCCTTCTTTTCAGCCCGCCAGCTGGCGTGCCATGCGCACGGCCTCGATCAGGCTGGACGCGTCGGCCAGGCCCTTGCCGGCGATATCGAATGCCGTGCCGTGGTCCGGGCTGGTGCGCACCAGGGGCAGGCCCAGGGTCACGTTGACGCCCTTCTCCACGCCCAGGTACTTGACCGGGATCAGCCCTTGGTCGTGGTACATGGCCAGCACCACATCGAACTCGCCGGGGTGACCCGGCGCATTGCGCGCCCGCATGAACACCGTGTCGGGCGCGAACGGCCCGTGCACGTCCATGCCCAGCGCGCGCGCGGACTCGATCGCGGGCACGATGGTCTCGATTTCTTCCCGGCCGAAAAGACCGCCCTCGCCTGCATGCGGATTGAGCCCGGCCACGGCGATGCGCGGCGCGCGGCCCAGCGTACGCGTGAGCGCCGCGTGGGTGATGCGCAGCGTCTCGAGAATCTGCGGCTGGGTAACGGCGTCCAGCGCATCGCGCAACGAGACATGGATGCTCACCAGCACCGTGCGCAACTCGTCATTGGCCAGCATCATGCGCACCGGCATGTCAGCCAGCGCCACACCCGCGTGCTGTGCGGCGGCGGCCTGCAGCAGTTCGGTATGACCGGGGAAATCCACCCCCGCCAGCGCCAGCGCCTCCTTGTGCAGGGGCGCCGTCACCAGGGCCGCAATGCGCCCTTGCAAGGCCGCTTCGGCCGCCCATTCCACGCAGCGCGCCGCGGCCTCGCCGGCCTGGCGCGAAATCTGCCCCCAGGGCGCGGGTCCGGGCAGGCCTGCCAGCGGCAGCACCGGCAGGCAGCGCGCAGGCACGGACCAGGCGTCATCCGGGTTTGCGATCACCGCCACAGGCAGCGAACTGTCTCCATTGCGCAACACTGCATCGCTTGCACGGCGCATGGTGGCGACTTCGCCCACGGCAAAACAGCCACGCAACACCAAGGGCGCATCGCGAAAGGCCTTGGCGATGGTCTCCGGGCCTATGCCCGCGCAGTCGCCCTGGGTGATGGCGATGGCGCGACCGGGTGGATTCAGATCAGGAATGGCAGACACAAAAGACTCCAAAAACAGCATCCCACCGCATCAGCACAGTCCGCAGCCTACGCAACTGGCGTGCCCCACAACAAGGGGGCACCGAGCAAGGGCCGCCCCGCAGCGACGGTGCCGTCCCTTGCCGGGCGCCCCCCTCCACCGCAGGTTGAGAGGGGGAAGCGGGGGCCGGCCATCCGGCGAAGTCGCTCAGGGGGTGCTTCGATGTCATGCAGGGTTGTCGATTTCAACGAATACATGGTCCAGTCCATGCGCTGCCGCGACATGGGCCGCGACCGCGGGGGCGCCATAGCGCTCGGTCGCATGGTGGCCGGCAGCGATGAAGGCCACGCCCGTTTCACGCGACAAATGGGCCTGGGGCTCGGAAATCTCGCCCGTGAGGAACAGATCGGCGCCCGCGGCAATGGCCGACTCGAAGTAGCTCTGGGCCCCGCCCGTGCACCAGGCCAGTTGGCGAATGGGCCGGCCGTCGCCGGGCAAACAGGTCACCGCCCGGCCCAGCACCTGCTGCACATGGGAGGCCAGGTCTTCGGCGCTGGACTCGGGGCCCGGCGCCATTCCCAGCCAGCCCAGCTCCTGCTCGCCAAAACGTCCTTGCGCTTCCCAGCCCAGCCGCTGGCCCAGTTGGGCGTTGTTGCCCAGCTCGGGATGGGCGTCGAGCGGCAGGTGATAGGCAAACAGATTGATGTCATGGGCCAGCAGCAGGCGCAGGCGCTCTTTCATCCAGCCCGTCACCCGCCCGTCCTGGCCGCGCCAGAACAGGCCGTGGTGCACGAAGATGGCGTCGGCCCGCAGGTCGATCGCCGCCTCGATCAGCGCACGGCTGGCCGTGACACCGCTGACCAGCCGGGTGATGCGGGGCTTGCCTTCCACCTGCAAGCCGTTGGGCCCGTAGTCTTTGAAGCGTTGGGGCTGCAGCAAGT
>JAMNYN010000718.1 GCA_023622805.1 Pseudomonadota bacterium
TTTCGGCAAATGCCTCGTCGCCATAGCGCGCTTCCAGTGGGAAAGTGTTCTGCTGCAACCACGCTTCCAGCGGCACATCCAGGGCCTTGCCCATTTGCGGCCACTGGGGGGCATGCACATGCAAGTCCACCATGCCCGGCAGCAGATAGCTGCCCTCGGGCAGCTCGCGCAGGCTGCCGGCCGCCGCATGGCGCGCGCGCTCCGTGGCCCAGCGCGGATCGTCGCGTGCGATCACCGCTGTGATCTGGCCTTCGGCCGTCACCGTCACCAGCACGTCGCTTTGCACGCGCAACGCATCGGCCTGCGGCGTGTCGAAAGCCGTGCATTGCATGGCCCATGCCGCCCCGCGCGCGGGGGACTCAAAAAGTGAAAAAGTGGAATTCATCAGCAGTTGCCGGACCCGCCGCCGACTGCGCCGGCCGGCCATCAAAAGGCCGGCACCGGTGCAGTCCAGTGCCGCAAGCCCCAGAAGTCATCAGACCGCAGGACAGGCCTTGAGCCTGCCCCAGGAAGGCGCAGCGGCAAGCGTTTGCCCCTGCACCCGAGAGTGTGCGCATTTTACGGCTGCCACCACTGAATCGCCGTTGCGGGGTCATCGCAGCGACAGGCGAGCGTGCGAGCTCAGGCCACGCTAAGCGCAGCGCGTTGAAACAATCGCCAATGAAGCCCCAAACTCGCTTTCAAGCTCACTTTTTTGATGCATTCTTGCGGCTCGTTGGTTTCGCCGGGTCCGCCCGATGACCTGCCGCGGGGCCTGCTGCCTCGTGGCTTTTCCCACCTTTTGGATCGAGGCCTTCAGGGCCCGAGTAATGCAGTGAATTTTGGTCAGTCCATGGCGCGCTTTTGCTGGCGTGTCACAGCGGCAGCAGCCTTGTCTGTTGCAGCGGCGGCAGTCTCCGCCAAGCCCAGCCCCTCTTTCGCCCCGCTTCCCAGCAAGGCCTTTGCCGATTGCCCCACGTTTTTCGTGGCCGGCCATGTGCCTGCCCCGCCGCCAGCGAGTCACCTCAACAAGCTGCGCGCCCTGTGCTATGACGCCTTCGCCGTGCTGCACAACGGGGAAAGCAAGACTCCGGTCTACGTGGTCCAGCGCCTTAACCGGGCGCTGGTCGATGACGCCGACGAAAAGCGCACCAACAAGTTCTTCGCCGATGCGCGCCTGCCCCGCGGCGAGCGCGCGGAACTCGGCGACTACAAGCGTTCGGGCTATTCGCGCGGCCATATGGCACCCGCAGGCGATATGCCCACGGCCCAGGCCATGGCCCAGAGCTTTTCCCTGGCCAATATGGTGCCCCAGGCCATGAAGCACAATTCCGGCCCCTGGGCGCGCATAGAGCAGGACACGCGCCGCTACGCGCAGCGCGCCCAAGGCGACGTCTTCATCTTCACCGGGCCGGTGTTCACTGCCAGCAGCAGCGCCATCGGCGACGGCCAGGTGCGCGTGCCCACCTATCTCTACAAACTGGTCTACGACGCCACCACGCGCAAGTCCTGGGCCTACTGGCAGGCCAATGACGATGCCGAACGCGTCTCCAAACCCATCAGCTATCAGGAACTGGTGCAGCGCACTGGCATAGACTTTTTGCCCAGCAACCAGTAAGCCGCTGGATCAGCTCAACCCTTGAGCTTTTCCAGATCGTCAGCTGTGAGCCAGCGCCATTGGCCTGGCGCCAGGTCTTCGGGCAAGACCAGGCTGCCGATGCGTGCGCGGTGCAAAGCTTCGACGCGGTTGCTCACGGCGGCCAGCATGCGCTTGACCTGGTGGTACTTGCCTTCGGTCAGCGTCAGGTCCAGCACATGGCTGTCGATCAGTTCGCAGGCTGCGGCCTTCACCGGCTTGGGATCGTCATCGAGCACCACGCCAGCCAGCAGCTGGTCGATCATCTCCTGCGTCACCGGGTGCTTGGCCGTGACCCGGTAGACCTTGGGCACATGCTTCTTCGGCGAACTCATGCGGTGGATGAACTGCCCATCATCGCTGAGCAGCAGCATGCCTGTCGTGTCCTGGTCCAGCCGGCCCACGGCCTGCAGGCCCTGGATGGCGCTCTTGCAAGGCCGCTGACGCAGTGGAGGCGGCAGCAAGGTGTAAATGCTCGGATAGGTCGACGGCTTTTGCGAGCACTCGGTACCCGCCGGCTTGTGCAGCACGATGTAGCCCTTGGCGTAGTACGCCCAGTCCACACCTTGCACACGAAAGCGCAGCCCTTCGGGATCGAAGTCGGCCGTCGAATCCGTGCACAGCTGCGGCGCGGCAGCCGCATCATCCTTGGGATAAACCTCAACCCAGCCTTGCTGGACCAGGCCGGCACATACACGACGGGTTCCAAACCCTTGCGAATAAAGAATGTCTTGCAGTTGCATCGCTAGTCTCAACCAATGAAGTCAATGAATATGCGGCCGGCAACGCCGGCTCACAGGGTTTCGGGAAAGCTTTTTGCTTTCGCCAATAAGAAAACCCCCAGGCCTTTGGGGCGCTGGGGGTTTACTGCTGTAAGAGCCTGACAATGACCTACTTTCACACGGGAATCCGCACTATCATCGGCGCAAAGTCGTT
>JAMNYN010000270.1 GCA_023622805.1 Pseudomonadota bacterium
GCTGGGCTACAAGACGCGCCTGCTGGCCTTCGTCCTGCTGGCGTTTACCTTGGCCACCGCACTGCTGTTCCACGCCGATTTTGGCGACAAGTCGCAAGTCATCAGTTTCCTGAAG
Organism: Pseudomonadota bacterium; assembly: GCA_023622805.1. Classification (GTDB taxonomy): domain Bacteria; phylum Pseudomonadota; class Gammaproteobacteria; order Burkholderiales; family Burkholderiaceae_C; genus Comamonas; species Comamonas bellezanensis. The sequence continues at coordinate 116 of JAMNYN010000270.1, forward strand.
AACCTGGCGATTTGCGGCGGTCTGCTGCAGGTGCTGATCAGCAGACCTGGCGCATTGCGCTCCCGGCAGGCCCTGGCTCAGTGAGCTGCCCTGCCGGCCAGCGCGGCCGGCTGCTTACTGTGGCGTGGTGGGCATCTTCAGCTTCACCAGGATCTGGCGGTTCTGCTCCACGGTGTCGGCCAGCTTCTTTTGCAGTTCCTCGAACGTGCTTTCCTTGGGCTGGTCATAGCCCTGGGCGGCCATCATTTCGCGGAACTTGGGCGAGCGCATGACTTTTTCCATTTCGCGGCGAATGCGCTCGCTCATGGCCGGCGGCGTGCTGCTCAGAATCATCACGCCTACGCTGGCATCGGGCATGACCAGATCGGGCATGCCCAGTTCCGCGAAGCTGGGCACATCGGGCAGGTGGGGCGAGCGCGTGGCCGAGACAATGCCCACGCCCTTGATCTTGCCGGCCTTGACCAGCGGCGCCACATTGCTGAGCACGTCAAAGGTGAGCTGCACCTGGCCGCCCATCAAATCCACCAGGACCGGAGCCGAGCCCTTGTAGGGCACGACCAGGATGTTCTTGCCGCTCTTCTCGCTGAGCAGATCGCCCAGCAGATTGGAGCGCGTGCCGGTGCTCATATTGGCCACGCTGACCGTGTTCTTGTTCTTGCGCGCGTGGTCCAGGATCTCTTGCGGCTTGCTGGGCGCGTAGCTGTTGCTCGCCACCAGCACATGGACCATGCTGGCCACGTCGGCCACATAGGTGAACGTCTTGTGGGGGTCGAATGGCGTCTTGACCGAGAAGGGGAAATCGGTCCAGACACTGGAAGGCGCGACCATCAAGGTGTAGCCGTCGGCGGGAGCGCTGAGCATTGCGCGCTCGGCGATCACGGCCGAACCGCCGGGCTTGTTGTCGATGATGACCGGCTGGCCCAGGTTGACGCGCAATTGCTCGCCGATGAGACGCGCCACGCCGTCCGTGATGGCGCCCGGTGGCGCGGGAACAATGATGCGTAGGGGCTTGGTCGGCCATTCCTGGGCGCTGGCAAAGGACACGGCAAGCACCGAAGACACGAGAACGGCCGCCAGGGTACGCAGGCGCTGGAAAGAATTTTGCATGATGAATCGCTTGGGAAGTGGAACGTTCAGAGGACGAAAATCGACGAACCGGTGGTTTTTCTTCCCTCCAGATCGCGGTGCGCCTGTACGGCGTTTTCCAGTGCGTAGCGTTGGTTGATTTCAATCCGGATGCGGCCGGCGGCCACGTGGCCGAACAGCTCGTTCACCAGCTCCTGCTTTTCCACGGGGTCGGCGATGTAGTCGGCCAGGCCCGGGCGGGTGACGTAGAGCGAGCCCTTGCGCGCCAGAATCGCGGGGTCGAACGGCGGGATCTTGCCCGAGGCCGTGCCCACGCAGACCAGCAGGCCGCGGCGCTTGAGGCAGTCCAGCGAGAGCATGAACGTGTCCTTGCCCACGCTATCGAAGACCACGGAGACACCCACACCGCCGGTGATCTCGCGCACGCGCGCCACCACATCTTCGTGGCTGTAGTTGATGACGTGGTCGCAGCCGTGGGCCTTGGCCACGGCGGCCTTGGCGTCGGTGGAGACCGTGCCTATCACCCTGAGGCCCAGCAGCTTGGCCCACTGGGAAACGATCAGCCCGACACCGCCGGCGGCGGCATGCAGCAAGATGCTTTCGCCGCGCTGGAAGGGGTAGATCTTGCGGCACAGGTAGGCGGCCGACAGACCGCGCATGGTCATCGCGGCGGCCGTCTCGCAGCTGATGCCTGCGGGCAGCTTGATCAACGGTGCGGCGGCGATCAGTCGTTCGCTGCTGTAGGCACCCAAGGTGTTGGTGAAGCCGGTGTAGGTCACGCGGTCGCCCACGGCCAGGCCGGTGACGCCAGAGCCCACGGCTTGGATCACGCCCGCGGCTTCGTTGCCTATGCCGCTGGGCATGGGCACGGGATAGATGCCGCAGCGGAAATAGGTGTCCGCAAAATTCAAGCCCACGGCCACGTGGCGCAGACGAACTTCTCCGGGACCGGGTTGACCGACGTCAACGTCCTCGAAGCGCAGTACCTCGGGGCCGCCTGTTTCGTAAAATCGAACGACTTTCGCCATGTTGTCTCCTGTTGTCTGTGAAACACCCGGCTGCGGGTGTTTTCAGCGAGAACTTCATGATGGAGCCAGCGCTCGCGCGGCACTTGACGTTTTGTGTCTTGGACTTCGCTTTTCATGACTGTCGCACCCCCGCGAAAACCCGCATCCTGACAGGGCCACGCTCCAGACCAGGCGCCTGCATTTGCCCGCCAGGCTGCGCTGTTGGAGAATGGTCCGCACGCTTTTCACCTCCGGACTTCACCCCGCCATGAACATCGCTCCCGCCGTCATTCAAGCCTTGGCCCCCACGGGCGTTCTGCGTGCCTCCATCAAT
>JAMNYN010000089.1 GCA_023622805.1 Pseudomonadota bacterium
GTTGCGTATTGAGCACCCCCTGGCGCAGCGCCGGCAGGCTGGCCAGCACGCGCCGCACCTCGGCTTCGGGCGGCAGCGCGGTAGGGACGCCTGGCGCCGCCTGCGCTCCCGCCGTCAACAGCAGCAGGGCCAGGGCGTGCGTCCTCATGCCAGCCTCCCGTGGCACAGCACGGGGCTGATCCAGTAGGCGATGTCGGGCTTGGGCAGCTGTGCCGCCAGCGCCTGCACCAGCAGGCGCAAGTCGGTGTCGGCGCCGGCGACCAGGACCAGCTTGCGCCGTCCCCGGCCCCGTACCTGTTCCAGGCTGGAGGGGTAGGCGGCGCCCGGTCCCATGCCTTGCGCCTCGAGCACGGAAAAACCGGCCGCCCAGGCCGGGTGCAGCAGCAGGAAATCGAGGACGTCCTCTTCGAGGGCTACGGGCATGGCCAGCGTCAGCATGGCGTCGCAGGGGGAACGGTCAGGGTGCTGCATGGTGGGCTCCAGTGAGGGCAATGCTAGGGACAGTTGGCTGCGCCACGCCGTAGCGGCGGAACAGCAGGGGCATCAGTACGAGGGTCAGCACGGTGGCGCTGAGCAGGCCGCCGATGACGACGATGGCCAGTGGCTTCTGGATTTCCGAGCCGGGTCCCGTGGCCAGCAGCAGCGGCACCAGGCCCAGGCCCGTGATGCAGGCCGTCATCATGACGGGGCGGAAGCGCCGCACGGCGCCTTGCAGCACCAGCTCGCCGACCGGCACGCCGCGCGCATGCAGGTCGTTGAAGCAGGTGATCATCACCAGGCCATTGAGCACGGCGATGCCCATCAGCGCGATGAAGCCCACCGAGGCGGGCACGGACAGGTACTCGCCCGTCAGGGCCAGCGCATACACGCCGCCCGTCAGCGCGAACGGGATGTTGACCAGCACCAGCAGGGTTTGCCGGATGCTGCGCAAGGTCGTATACAGCAGCAGGAAGATCAGTGCCAGCGCGATGGGCACGACCAGCGCCAGGCGGGCGGCCGCACGCTGCTGGTTTTCGAACTGGCCGCCCCAGGCGATGCGGTAGCCGGGCGGCAGCGGCACTTGCAGCGCCACCAGGGCCTTGGCTTCGTCGACGAAGCCGACCAGGTCGCGCCCGCGCCCATTGGCGCGCACCACCACCAGGCGCGAGGCGTTTTCGCGCTCCACCTTGACGGGGCCGTCGACCGTGCGCAGGCTGGCCACCTGGCTCAGGGCGATGGCGGGGCCATCGGCCATGGGCAGGCGCAGCTGGCCGAACAGATCGGCCGACAGCTGCAGCTGTTCGCCGCCGCGCAGCAGCAGGGGCAGCCGCTTGCCGCCTTCGATGACGATGCCAGCCTGGCGCCCTTCGATCAGGGTGCGCAAATCGCCCTGGATCTGCTCCACCGAGAGGCCCAGGCGGGCGGCCGCCACGCGGTCGATATCGACTTGCAGGTATTGCACGCCCGAGTTTTGCGTCGTCAGCACATCCTCGCTGCCGGCCAGCGTGCGCAGCTGTGCCACGATGCGCGCGGCCAGCGCGCCCAGCGTCTTGCTGTCAGGGCCGTAGATCTTGACGGCCACGTCGCCGCGCACGCCGGACAGCATTTCGGAGGTGCGCATCTCGATGGGCTGGGTAAAGCTGATATTGACGCCCGGAAAGCTCGCCGTGGCCGCGCGCAGGGCATCGATCAGCGTTTCCTTGTTCGCGCTGTGCCATTGCGCGCGCGGCTTGAGCACCAGGAAGGAGTCCGTTTCGTTCAGGCCCATGGGATCGAGTCCCAGTTCATCGGAGCCCAGGCGCGCCACGATGCGGCGCACGTCGGGCACTTGTTCCAGGATGCGGCGCTGGATGGCCATGTCCAGGCGCGCCGATTCTTGCAGGTTGACGGACGGCAGTTTTTCGATCTGCATGATGATGTCGCCTTCGTCCAGCGTGGGCATGAACGATTTGCCCACCTGCAGGAAGACGCCGGCGGCCAGCAGCAGGGCCGCCACGGCCACGCCGCCGATCAGGCGCTCGCGGCGCAGGGCGCGCCCGAGCAGGGCCAGGTAGGACGCTTCCATTTTTTGCACCAGGCGCGGCGTACCCGCGTGGCTTTCGGGCAGCAGCAGCGAGGCGAGCACGGGAATGACGGTCAGCGACAACAGCAGCGAAGCGGCCAGCGCGAAGAGGATGGTCAGCGCCACGGGCGCGAACAGCTTGCCTTCCAGGCCCTGCAGCGTCAGCAGGGGCAGGAAGACGATCATGATCACCAGCATGCCTGCGCTGACGGGCAGCGCCACTTCGCGCACGGCCCGGTAGATGCGGTGCAGGCGCGGCACGCCCGGCTGCGCGTGGGTGCCTTGGGCCTCGATGTTTTCCACCACCACCACGGCCGCGTCGACCAGCATGCCGATGGCGATGGCCAGGCCCCCCAGCGACATCAGGTTGGCGCTCAGGCCATACGCCTGCATCAGCAGGAAGGTGCCCAGCGCCGCCTGCGGCAGGATGCAGGCCACCACCAGCGCCGAGCGCAGGTTGCCCAGAAATACTTACAGCAGAACTATCACCAGCACGGTC